>NZ_JAVRCE010000015.1:0-148930 GCF_034530915.1 Nostoc sp. DedQUE09 | reverse complement strand
TCTAATTAACTCAGCCCTGCTGGGTCATTTTGTATGGCTTAGTCTAAACTCCAGTTAGAAGAGAGAGGCCATGAGCTAGAAATGATGCTGCTTAATCTTCAGATAATGGAGAATAAGATGTCTACTTTGGGAAGTATGGTAGCAGATGTAGCTCACGAGATTAATAACCCAGTTGGGTTTATTGCAGGTAATCTGGCTCCAGCGAAAGAGTATATTGAGAATTTATTACATCTAATTGACCTCTATCAGCAAACCTATCCTAAAGCATCTCAGGAAATTCAAGAAACAATTAAAATGATTGATCTAGAATATGTACGCGAGGATCTACCTAAACTCATTTCCTCAATGAGAGAAGGTACAGATCGTATTTCCAATATTAGCGACAGCCTGCGAACTTTCTCTAGAGGAGATACAGAACAAAAAGTTCTGTTTAATATTCATGAAGGTATTAACAGTACTCTCCTCATTCTCAAACACCGTTTAGAAGCTAATAAGATTCGTCCTGCTATTCAAGTAGTTCAATATTATGAAGAATTTCCCCTAGTACAATGCTTTCCAGGACAATTGAATCAGGTATTTATGAATCTCTTGGCAAATGCCATTGATGCTTTAGATGAGTCTAATGCTGGACTGAGTTTTAATGATATTAAGCTAAATTCCAATAAAATTACAATTCATACTGCTCTAACTGAAGATAAGAATCATGTCTCGATTCGGATTCAAGATAATGGGGTGGGAATATCGACTGATGTTCAGCAAAAAATGTTTGATCATTTATTCACAACAAAACCTGTGGGAAAAGGAACAGGATTAGGATTATCCATTGCGTATCAAATAATTGTACAAAAACATAAAGGATCTCTAAAAGTAAATTCTATATTAGGAAAAGGTTCTGAATTTATAATTACTATACCTATTTATTAAAACAGCAAAGATAAAATCAACTATAAATGTTTAAAAAATCAATATTCAGGATATTAGCAGTTTTTAACCAAATTATTAATATTTTATCCCTTGCAATTAGTTATGCTTTCAAAGCAAAAAAGCTTGTTTATATAAAACCGAAAATCTTTATACTAATTACGAACAAGTGCATTTCTGCACGAGTTAATAATAAATAATATTTAGTATTAACAGAATTTTCTCCAGAATATTTTCCTAACTCAAGCCCATTGTTAATGGAAAAATACTTAATATTTTGCTAGCTACCGGGTTTGCCCATTTGGCGACAAAGTAGTTAATCGCCTTGCCATGTGCATGATGACTTCAAACGTTTTTGGAACGATCGCAGCTAATAATCTGGGGCGAAAGTAGAATTGCAAGAGACGATAGCACAAGATTATTCTGGATGTAAAGTTATTGTTTACTTAAAACTTACAGAAGAAGCAGAAGATGCAGAAGGTAGAGCATAAATTTCAGTTAAAAGATATAATAACGCCTGTTTGCTAATTAGCAAACAGGCGTATCTTTGATTACAAAGTATGGTTGAGAATCGGTTAAATCTTAGCAGTGGAATCAACTGAGGGTTGAGACTGACTAACCGAATCTAACTTTGGCAAAAGCAGTGGATTTTCTGCTTTTACATTAGTGTTGATTGTTGCTTGCAAAAATGGGGTATTGGAGATGGAATTATTAGCCAATGTAAACAGTGGATTTGACAAAATCCCTGCTATGGAAGTGGCAATTAATGTTACCACCAAACCGACCTGCAAAGGTCTTAGCCCAGGCAAATCCCAACGCACTTGTGGATAATTCTTCACCGCGTCGGACATTTCATGGGGTTCTTTGACTACCATCATCTTAACTACGCGAATGTAGTAGTAGATGGAGACGACGGTGGTAACTAAGCCCAACAAGACTAACCAATAAAGACCTGCTTGCCAACCAGCCCAGAATAAGTAAATCTTGCCAAAAAAGCCAGCCAATGGTGGAATACCACCCAAGGAAAGCAGAGAGATACTCAACCCCAGTGTTAGGAGTGGGTCTTTTTGATATAAGCCAGAGTATTCAGCAATCTGGTCGGTTCCTGTCCGCAGTGAGAACAGGATGATGCAGGTAAAGCCGCACAGGTTCATGAACAAATAAACCAGTAGGTAAAATATCATACTGGCATACCCTGCCTGTGTACCAGCAATCAAGCCAATCATCACAAACCCAGCTTGGGCAATGGATGAATAAGCTAGCATCCGTTTCATGCTGGTTTGAGCTAGGGCGACTACGTTACCCAAAATCATGCTGAGAATGGCCAGAGCAGTGAAGACAAACCTCCACTCGTCAGCAACAAGAGGGAAGGCTGTTGTCAACAAGCGGATGGCTAGGGCAAACCCAGCTGCTTTGGAACCGACAGATAAAAAAGCGATTACTGGGGTGGGAGCGCCTTCGTAAACGTCTGGTGTCCACTGGTGGAAGGGTGCAGCGGAGATTTTGAAGCCAATACCCGCGATCGCAAATACCAGGGCAATCACTAAACCCAAAGATTGGCCGACTTTAGCTGTGGCAATGCCATTAGCGATCGCACTTAGTTCGGTTTGTCCTCCCGATAGTCCATACAGCAGGGATACACCGTACAAAAAGATTGCTGTACTGGAAGCTCCAATTAACAAGTATTTTAGCGCCGCTTCATTGGAGCGGGGGTCACGCTTGGTATATCCTGTCAATAGATAAGAGGAGATACTCAGGGTTTCTAGGGAGATGAAAATCATCACCAACTCACTAGCCCCGGATAAAAACATCCCTCCTAAAGTAGCACTCAGCAAAATAGCGATGAATTCGGCTAAAGCAGTGCCGCTCTGCTCAACGTAGCGAATTGACATCAGTATAGTTACAATCGCAGACAAGGCAACAATACCGCGAAAGACGATACTCAGGTCATCACTGTTAAAGCTACCGGTAAAACCGATGGGATTAGAAGAGTCCCATTGAAAATATAGGGCGACAATCGAAGCAAATAAACCTGCGATCGCTAGATATCCAATCCAGCGTGCGGATGATGTACGCCCCAAAATCAAATCAACAATCAAAACCCCCAAGAGGGTGAGAATAACAATCCCCTCTGGCAAAATCGTTCCAGCGTTTAGCTGGGATGCAATATTAGCAAAATCCATGAGATGTATAGGTTTTGGCGATTAGACATTAAGGCTAACTCTGTTCACTCTAGCAAGTTTTCTAATCCCCGGACTAGCTCTTTTAACAAGAGCTTAACAGCTTGGATGCAGATGGCGATTG
Organism: Nostoc sp. DedQUE09; assembly: GCF_034530915.1. Classification (NCBI taxonomy): domain Bacteria; kingdom Bacillati; phylum Cyanobacteriota; class Cyanophyceae; order Nostocales; family Nostocaceae; genus Nostoc; species Nostoc sp. DedQUE09. The sequence goes on along the minus strand of NZ_JAVRCE010000015.1, from coordinate 145,705 downwards.
CACCAACCTTACTACTTTACCAGCAGCTTTCTCAGTATCCAGGGATTCACTTAACAACTTTCCTACTTCGTTTTTCAGGCGTGACTTTTAGCAAATATCATCAATAATTATGCTGCAACCAGTGCGATACTTACGTACAAAAAGCTGATAAAATTAATAAGGGCACAGCATTGCTGTGCCCCGATAATATTTATAACTCCTAAGTTTATTAAAAACCGATGGATGGCAGCTTGCCTTGTAAAGACTGAAATTTAGACTGAACACAGTTGGCACAATTGCAACCAAGTTGATCAATGATCGGATTAGATGTTTGAATCAAATGTGGTGTTGCCACATCCGGAATTTGTTGTGTAGATACTACCGTAACAATTTGTCTAGAATATGCAGATTTTAGGCTGGAAGCGTGTGCTGGATTGACTACCAGCAGCATAGATACCATAACTGCGGGACAGGCGAGTAAAATCAGTTTGATTATGTTCATAATTTACATAAAGATACCTTTGCTGATACAGCATAGCCAAAAAATTGCCGAGGTTCAACTTTAATTACTGAGTATTGCTTAATTACGCCCAAATCCTTGACCCCGCAAAACCTTTGACCATACAAGTAATTCACCCTGCTCACCGCCTGCGGCCAGTAACTTGCCTTGGGGATGCCAAGCTAGGGTGGAAAATCCTGCTGAAACACCTGTGATAATTTGGGATACTTCCTTGGCTTTGTTCCACAAACACAACCAGCCATCAGCAGCAACAGAAGCGAGAAGGAAGCTTTTAGGTGCAAAAGCGATCGCATTGATCACACCCACATGATTTGTTAATACTCGCGCTTCCCAGCCTAACGAATCATCCTCTAACTTTTCCCAGACTACAATACCTTCAACGCTAGAAGATGCCAGTATTGGCGCACCCAGTTTTGTGGTAGCTTCTGACCATGCCAATTGGCGAATTTTACCAGGGAAGCCACGCATCACCCAAGGATCGGGGTTGTTCCATTCCAAAACGGTGACGCTACGATCCATGTTGCCAGAAGCTAGGAATTTGCCATCGGGCGACCAAGCCATAGCTACACTGACAGTAGTCATATCTAGGTTATACGGTTCTTCATCCCAGCTTTGACTATGCCAAATCTTGACTCCCTTGTAACCGCCAATAGCTAAGTATTGTCCGTCAATGCGCCAATCTATACCCAGTACTGAAGAGTTGTCGAAATTCAGCGTCACGACAATTTCACGAGTATCTGCATCCCAAACTTGAACATAACGCCCCAAACTAAAAGCCAGTTGGTTACTGGTGTAATTCCAAGCTAGCTTGTCAACCCATGCGGGGGCATTTTCCAAGGTGGCGATTAATTCAGTATCACGCCAAATCTTCACCTGTCCATCTTGTCCACCAACGGCTAAAAATTTTCCATCTGGTGAAAAAGCTAGACAGTCTACTGATTTACCGTTACCAGTTTGTAAGGTTGTGAGTTCGCCATCATTCCACAAAACTACTTCCCCGGCGGCGGAAGTTGCTGCTAAAGTTTTACCTTGTGGCGACCAAGCGATCGCAGTTACATAATCTGAAAGTGTCCCCGAATAGTGTTGTTCAAATTCCTTAAATTTGCTGGTTGTTGAGTTCATAATTTTCTACAAGAGTGAGGAGTTAGAAGTTAGAAGTTAGGAATTTTTAACTCATCACTCATAACTCCTAACTCCTAACTTTTTATTTACGCTAGACAAGCGAGAAAATCTTGCTTCAGTTGGGCTGCATCAAGGTTGCGGCCGATGAAGACTAGTTCGTTTTTGGGAGTTTCGCTGGGTTTCCAGGGGCGATCGGGTTTGCCATCGAATATCATGTGTACTCCCTGGAATACAAATCGATTATCTTCTCCAGCAATATTTAAAATGCCTTTCATCCGAAAAATATCTGGGCCTTGGGTACGCAGTAACTCGGAAAGCCAAGCGTTTAATTTGTCTCCATCAACTGCACCTGCTTCTACTAAAGCTACAGAATAGACAGTTTCATCGTGTACGTGAGCATCTTCGCCTAAGAAATCTGGATCGATTTCTAATGCGCGTTCTAAATCAAAGGCTTTTACACCTAATAAAGCATCCATTCCTAGTTCAGAATTGCGGGTACGGTAAATTTTTGCGATCGCATTCATTGCCCGAATCCGTTTTTCTAATTCATCCAACTCTTCTGGCGCTACTAAATCAGTTTTATTAAGTAAAATTACATCGGCAAAGGCAATCTGTTCTTGTGCTTCGTCTGCATCCCAGTGCTGCCAAATATGCTTGGCATCTACAACTGTCACCACCGCATCTAGAGACAGTTGGCTTTGCAAGTCTTCATCAACAAAAAATGTCTGAATCACTGGTGCCGGATCGGCTAATCCAGTCGTTTCAATTACTAAATGATCGAATTTATCGCGCCGCTTCATCAAATTGCCAATGATGCGAATTAAATCGCCGCGTACTGTACAACAGATACAGCCATTGTTCATTTCAAATATTTCTTCATCTGCATCGATAATCAATTGATTATCAATACCCACTTCCCCAAATTCATTAACAATCACAGCAACTTTTTTGCCATGTTCGTAGGTGAGGATGTGATTGAGTAGAGTCGTTTTACCTGCTCCCAAATAGCCTGTAAGAACAGTAACGGGAACTGAATTGTTGATTACGTCAGCCACCATACTCTAAATTCCTCTTGTCTCACCTTATGGATAATCATTATCGCCTATGATAATTGTTTTTATTTTTTTGTGCGAACTTGCTGTTATTTTGGGTTTCAGCAAAATAATCACATAATTTAATCAAGAAGCACTTTATTTTTGTGCATCTGTAATAAGTAATAAATATTTATAAGTTGGCATAGCTTGGTAGGAATATTGCATCTAAGCTAGTCCACTCTACCGTAAGTTGCAGGTTAGTAGCTTGACAAGTGTAGGAAATTTATGATAATCATCACATAAAAAACTATACTTTGATGGAGAAGCGTGGTGGTTTCAAGAAACACTAGCTGCTCGAAAAAGCAAGTAACTCAAAGAGGTCAAGCATTTGCATCTATTCCAGTTAGCTTTTTAGTTAAATTTCAAGTGGCATTAGAAATTTCATTTTTATGCCTTTGGTTATCTATGTTGCCGATGGGCAACGCCTGGGGGCAAGAGATGGAGCGCACGCTGCGAGTCTCAAGTTTCCAAAAACCAAACCGAAACTATTGTGGCTCTGAAAGAACAGCTAGAGCTAGCCAAAGAATTGGTTCACAAGCTGTTTCTAACTTAGTTAAAACGTTACAAAACCGGGATACAAAACTGCGTGCCGATGCTGCTCACCTGTTGGGAAGCATAGATAAAAAAGTAGCTAGTAAAGTAATTCCAAACTTAATTACCGCCTCAAAAAACGATCTAGATGCGGAAGTTCGCGTTTGTGCTGTCTCAGCTTTAATTAGCATTGCTGGCAAAGACTTAAATAAATCTACCCCTGAAGTGAAAGCAGTTACCCCCGTTGTGATTGCAGCACTGAAAGACAGTGATACGGAAGTACGCTTAACTGCGCTCATGGCTTTTCAATCTATGAGTTTTACTTATTCTAGCGATGACAACTTTAACGTAAAACTGACAAACGAACTGAAAGCGACAATTCCTGTACTTATGGAAACACTTAAAGATGACAACGAGCAAGTGCGATCAAATGCTACTAGTGCTTTGAGTAATATGGCGAAAGATACAACATCGCTATTTCCTGTAATTATCCAAGCATTGAAAGACAAAAATGATTTGGTTCGTATAAGTGCTGCCTCTATTTTGGGAAGGGTTGGTATTTGGGAACGCAAGAGTGAAGAAGTAGTAAAAGCCGTGCCTGTACTCATCACAGCTTTAAAAGAGGATAAAAATGCAAAAGTCCGCTCAAATGCTGCCTATGCTTTGAAATTCATCGGTGAAAAAGCAGCAACCGCAGTCCCCGCACTTATTGAAGCTTTGAAAAATGATTTGGACTTTCAGGTTCGTTCAAGTGCTGCCTCTGCCTTAGAAAGCATGGGGGAAAAAGCAGCAACAGCCGTCCCGGTGCTTATTGAAGCTTTGAAGAAACTGGAGCTTAAATATAATGCAGAAGAAGCTTTGGGACGCATCGCTGAAAGCTGGCAAGATAACGCAACTAAGCTATCTAATCAAGAAGTGGATCTCGCCATATCCTACTTAGAAACGGCTTTAAATATTGCAGAAAATCCCAAATCTGAGTATGCAAATTTATTTGGATTTGCAGAAGGAAAAAAACGTTTGCGTCGCTCTCTTAATTTCCTCAAAAAAGAAAAAGATTCCCGCTTGTTTTCTAAAAGCCGCCCAAGGTAGGGAAGCAGTAGCTTGAACTAATTTTATCTCGCACCAAGGCGCAAAATGATTCTTTGCGTCTTGGTATGAGGATTGAATTTTATCGGGAGAACAAAAAATCTTGAACTCCTTCTAAAACAACTGCTGGATATTCTTCATGCAATCCCAAAGAACCAGGAATAACAACGCTTCTCACTCCTGGTAAGGCTACCAAAGCGTTCATTTCTTCTCGTGATTTGGGGGGGCTGGATTCCCCAATTACTACCATGAGCGGTACGGTTAAAGATTTTACAAGTTCCAAAAAATCAGATTGTTCGCGTACAGCATCGAGATTACCAGTTACAAAGGCAGCAGATGCAAATCGCGCACCTGGTTGTTGAGTCGTGTGCCACTTCTTCTCAATGAAACTGGGTGTAATTTTAGCCGCGTCAGTAAAGACATGACGGCGATACATAAAACTTAAGAAGGATGGGGTAGTGTTGAGTTTGTAGAGAGCTTGACCAAGTATAGGCGATCGCACCAATTCTCTCACAAAGCCAGCTATTTGCTGACTTGCCCCCATTGTCGGCAAAGGCCCACGCCAAGTAGGAGCTAACAACAAAATTCGTGAGAAAGTAGCAGGTTGTTTGACAGCTAATTGTAAAACGTAACTAGCAGCATGACCAGCCGCCACCACAGTAATGGGAATATTAAAAACAGCTTTGACAAAATCTTCCAGAAATTGCTGATAAATTTCCGGTTGATAATTCAAACTAGGGCGAGAAGATTCACCAAAACCTGGCCAGTCTACGGCTACAACTTGAAAATTGGGAGCTAGTAACCTAGCAAGTTCGCCCATTTCTAAGCGAGTCGAAACACTACTGAAAGCTGGTAGTAGCAATAGCGGTGAACCTTTACCAAGGGTTTCATAAACAACACGCAATTGCTGATTTTCAAAATTCCAGAGATATTCTTGAACCACTCCACCAAAACCAGTAGCAGCAGGGGTAGATAATACATTGGTTGACATTACACTAAATTTTGGTAGTTGTACTTTGATTTGTCATTTGTCAGTTGTCCTTTGTCCTTTGCAAATGACTAATACTTCTCTACGAGAGGCTGCACCAACGACTACGCTCAGTACAAGTGACCAATGACTAATGACTAATGACCAAGTTTAGTTAGGCAAATCTAGCTTACATTCCAATGCTTTTTTTTGCATAGTTTTAAAAATGTTGTAAAATCCATTAGCACGAGAAGGCGTCAGGCTAACATTTAAACCTGTTTCTTGAATAAAATCTGGGGTAAGTTGCACAATCTCAGTTGGCGTTAGTCCATGCAATCCTTCAACTAGAAGCCCTACTAATCCTTTAGTTAACTGAGAATCGGAATCGCCCTTAAACACAACCTTACCATCATCCAAGGTTGCTGTGATATAAACTTGAGATACGCAACCAGGAACTTTATTTTCGGGTAATTTATCAGCTTCTGGGAACTCATTGAGCTTCTGAGCATACCAGATTAGCTGTTCGTAGCGTCGCTTCGGTTCGGAAGCGCGTTGAAAGCGCTGGACAATTTTAGCGAGCGCAGGTGGCAAAGAATCTAGAGTTGAAGACATAACAGAAGCTGCAAACGATCGGTATCTCCTTGAGTGTAGATTATCTTTGGAGCGATGCCTACGACAAGCTGCGCATACGCGCCTCCGGTTCAGTTGCTAGTATGAAGCTTGCTATTACTGAACTATAAATTGTCAAATCCAGATAAATACTGTGAGCGCATCCCCATCGTCCAGGTTTTTTAATGCGTCTAATCACAAAAACTTAATTTTATTCTAAATAAAAATTTTATTACTTTGTAGCATATTTTCTGCGTGCCTCTGCTCTTACCTTTGCGTCTCTCTGCGTTTAAATTTCAACCCTCAATTCTCCATTCGACAATTCGATGCCTACGGCTAGCTGCGCCTATGCGCTTACAAAATTAGCTGCAAGTTCATTAAACTAAGCAGCTAGATAATTATCAACAATTAAAAATTAAAAATCAAAAAAAAATTCTGATTTTTAATTTTTAATTTCTCTCCCTTGAGGATTAATTTGTAGTTTGTGCAGCTAGCATCTGCTTCAGCTTTTCTAATTCCGAAGCCCAACGAGGATCTGGACGAATAGCGTCTGAATCGGTGGTTGTAGTGCTGGTTTCGCGAGAACCTCCGCCACCGCCGCCACGACGAGGCTTCTTAGAGCTTTTCTCACGACGGCTACCTTCTCTGTTCGGGCTAGGAGTCGGGGTACTATTACTAGTACTAGCAATAACTGGTTTAGGAGCTTGCTCGTCGCCCTCTTCACCCTTTGTCCGAGGTAATGCCTTCTCTAGCTTAATGGGAGTATCTTTGAACATCTGACCATTATACTTTTCAATAATTTCGTCAGCTTGTTCGTCATTGTTGACTGTAAGAAAACCGAAACCACGGCATTTGCCAGTTTTGCGGTCTTTAATTAATTTAGTAGTTACAGCATCACCTTCTGCTGCAAAAACGGCTTGCAGATCTTGACGATCTATTTCATCTTTAGGCAAATTACCTATATATAGGCGAACGGACATGAACTATACCTCCAGAGTTGAATGAACATGGCAAGGCAAGAAAACAATCACTTAGCTTTGGCTTTTAAATAGATGCTATTGACCAAGACTGCCATAAACCAATTTTTTTGCTCGAAACTGTCAACCTATACAACAATACAGTTTTTCGTCGGGATCAAGCTTGTTTAATCCAAAGGCTCACAGTATAAGTGAGCTAATAACACCTTAATTCTAAGAATTGTAAATTTAATAGCCTATTGCCTGCTAAAGTAGACGCTTTCTTCTATGCCTTTTTCGCAGAATCAAATACCATTCCTTACATTACCACGGTATTTTCTACGTAGCTAGTTTAGCGCATACATTTTCGGCATTAGTATTACTGCATCGTAACATAAAACACATTTTTTTATTCAAGTGAGCATATTTTGAAACAAAAACCAGCCACTGGCTGGTTAATTTGCTGCTGTGTTGGGAGGATAAAAAGGTATAGAGCGGGGAAAAAGCACGTGAATCCATAACTAAGCGGTGATGCTGAGTTATGTCGGTTGCTCTTGTTTGTGTAAATAAATGTAACACTTGTGAAGAAAACCTGCAACTTTTGTTTACATTCCAATTTATCCTTTGTCCCTTGTCAATGAGCAATAACTAATGACTAACCAGTGAGAAAGACGTATGCACCCCAAGCCTGTGCTGCAATAGCTAAAAAAGTAGACCAAATGGGATGAGGGCTATGAATGGTTTTACCACTTTGAGTTTCTAGGGTTTGGATATCGATCCAAGGTGTTGCTCCTCGTCGAAACCAACCTGTGACGATAATTTGTCGGCCGATTAGATCCTGGTGATTGACTGATTGTCCTAGCCAAGAAATGTGATGTAATTTCACCAAACCCGCGCTGGATTGCAAGATTAAATCTTGCGCCAAAGTGTTACTAGTGCCTTGACGACCTAATAATTTACCCACAAGACGCACGCTGACGCTATCAATAGGTAAGGCAGAAGGGTCAGCTAACAGGTTGGGTAAGCTGTCTTCAGTTTGTACAGTGGCAGGTTTAATATCGGGGAAGAAAGAATTAATCCGCATTACAGTACCGATGCTAAAGCCAATCAGAAGGCAGCCTGTAATGAAAGACCAATCTTCATATATCCACTTTAGATTTAAAAACTTGAGTGTGAATGCTAGTTGCCAGGTTAGCCAGACGAAAGCTGCAAACAGAACCCCTAGAGGAATTCCCAACCAGGGAGCGACTTGTAATAGAAAAGACTGACGCTTAACCTTTGATGGAACGCTAGCAAAATGTAGTTCGGTGTCTAGATGCCAATGACGAGCTATTTGGCAGAGGCGTTCGATGCGATCGCCCATTAAAGGATGGCTATTATTAATCGTAAACCATCGGCGATAGGGATTGGCGGTATCCCACTTCAAAAAGGATTCAAAAGATAGATTACTGGCAATAGTGCCCAAAGATAAACTCTGTTGGTAGCTGACTGGTGTTAAAAGATTTAAGCTTTCCAGTTGCCAACTGGTCTGCTCTTGTTTTTGGATATCAGCGGCGATGCCAATGGCAATTTTGAGTAAAGCGCGAATCAGGGCATTAGGATTACCAGTAATTTCAGCAGCGACGCGATCGCTATAATAAAGCCGCAACCGCGACAAGCACAATGCAGTTCCAGTCAGCAAACACCAAATTCCATAAATTAGACTTGCCAGAATTGTCACTGGCCAACGCCAAATTTTCGCTGATATTTTGTCTCCCAACTCCGACATTTGCTGATATAGCTTATGAACTGGTAGTGTTACCAGCAGCAACAAAGACATTACAGCAAAATCCCAGTGAGCAATATGCCCTAGTTGCGTGGCGTAAATAACGGCGATTTCATCATCTGCCAGCTGCTCTAATAGCCCTTGACTCACAACAATCCTGGCATTACGTGGTAAACTACCATAAGTCAGAATAATTGGTGCAGTCGTTGGTAAAATCCGCAGTTTGGGTAACGGCCAGTGCCGCTGTTGGGAACAACGTTGAAGCACCCGAACGGCTTCGCGGCTATAAGTATTCAATACGTCTTTCGGAAATTCTCGCTGACCATACAAGTTGGCCAGTAGCAAATCCAGCAACCAAGGTGATACTCCGCTTAAAATCACCAATGCGATCAGCAACAGTTGGGTAGGATCGTGGTATAAAAGCTGTATTGGCTCCAGATAAGGTAGTTTGACTAAAGTCTGATTGATGAATCCCAGTGCTAACTTGAGGATTTCTCGTATTACCCAAAACAGGGCGATGAATGTTCCTGCGGACAGTAGCCGTAAGGGAATTAATTTTGGTTTACGTAGTGGTTGCCATGCTCTGGCGCGTTGTGCTTGTCGCCAATAAATAACGCCGAATAGTTTGGCTTGGGTGCGGGTAACGGAACCCATGAAGCCGCTTAGGGACGCAGCCAGTGGCGGTGGTGGTGGCGGTGTCGCTAATGTAGCTTTGAGTTTAGCTAGTGGCACCATCGGCGGGATGTCGTCGCTTTTGGTTTCTATTACTTGATCGTTGTTTGGCTTTTCCTCTAATGTAGAAGTTTCCGGGGGAGTAACTGGGGTTGAATTTGGTGTTGAATCTGCGGTTGAATTCTCAAATGCAACAAATCCAGTTTCGACTTTTTTTGGTTCTTGCTCGGTTTTTTTACGTTTTGTCAGGTGTTCGAGAGCGCGTGTTGCCCACTCTTGAACTTGCGGATTGTTACTCTCAATGAGATTCTGGGAAATAGCGATCGCTTTGGGAACTTCACCAGTGCGAGCATAAGCCATGACTAAACCAACCTGAGCTTGTAAGCTAGCAGTCCCATTATTTTGGCTGCTAGCAATAGGTTCTAGTTGGGCGATCGCTGTTTGGTAATTTCCCTGCTTGAGGGCAACTAAACCAGCCTCCAAAGACGGTTTGGCATGTGAAGGCATACAAATTCTGGCACTCCAATCTCTTCTAAATGATCCACGTTTGTGCAAAAGCGCGAACCTCGGATGCCGTGGAAATCAACCGCGCTCAAGTTTTGTTTGTCAAGTGAATGATAAAGGTTGAATTCAGGAGTCAGTCATCAGAATTCAGTTGAGTCTTCATCTGAATTCTGGATTCTGGATTCTGTATTCTTCTTCACTCCTCCACTGGTTGTTGACTAGAAAATACTGGAGCGATCGCGCTTAATTTTAACTCTGGATGGTCGCCCAATAACTGTTGACAATTCCATTCATTACGGAATAGCAACACTGGTCGTCCCATACTGTCTTTAACTGTAGTGGTATTGAATATTCGTCCCACCTTTTCTAATGCTTCCCAACCACCCTCAACCCAACGGGCGACACTGTAGGGTAATAAATCTAATATGGTTTCTACACCATACTCATTTTGTAAGCGAAACTGTACTACCTCGAATTGCAACTGACCCACCGCCGCCAAAATTGGATCGCGCTTGGCTTCATCAGTTGAATACATAATTTGCACAGCACCTTCTTCTCGCAATTCCGCAACACCTTTTTGGAATTGTTTAGACTTCGAGGGGTTGGGATTCCTCAAAGAAGCAAACAGTTCCGGCGAGAAATACGGAATCCCCTCATATTCGAGCTTTTGTCCCGTGTAAATTGTATCCCCGATCGCAAAAACACCGGGATTATTCAAACCGATCACATCGCCAGGATAAGCCACATCAATCGATTCTCGCTCTTGAGCAAAGAGTTTTTGCGGGCGAGATAGACGGATGAGTTTACCAATGCGAGCGTGATTCACCATCATATCTTTTTCAAACTTACCAGTGCAAACCCGGATAAATGCGACGCGATCGCGGTGTTTCGGGTCCATATTCGCTTGCAGTTTGAAGACAAACCCCGAAAACTCCGGGTATGTAGGGGGAACTTCGCCAACACTGCTGATATGAGAACCGGGTTTGAGGGCATAGTCGAGGAAATACTTGAGAAATAACTCGACCCCGAAGTTAGTCATGGCGCTACCAAAGAACACAGGCGTCATTTTGCCTTCGTGTATCAACTGTAAATCTAGCTCTGGCCCAACTCCTTCTAAAAGTTCTAGATCGTTTTTCAGTTGGTAGTACAGGCTTTGTTCTAGCTGTTCTTCTATTCTCGGATCGCCTAACTCCACTATCGTATCACGGGCTTCTCGGCTACCGTGGGCGCTGCGTTCAAACAGGTGTATTTGTTGCTTGTGTCGGTCAAAAACACCTTTAAAGCGATCGCCCATGCCAATCGGCCAGTTAACTGCATAGGTTTGCAATCCCAGTTCTTGCTCAATTTCATCTAACAATTCCAGAGGTTCCCTTCCTGGGCGATCAAGCTTGTTGATAAATGTAAAAATTGGGATACCCCGCAACTTACACACTTCAAACAATTTGCGCGTTTGGGGTTCCAAACCTTTTGCCGCATCAATCAACATCACGGCATTATCGGCGGCGGCGAGGGTACGATAAGTATCTTCACTGAAATCTTGGTGTCCGGGGGTGTCTAATAAATTGATTTGACAATTCTGGTATTCAAATTGCAACACTGTGGAAGTAATAGAAATACCCCGTTGCTGCTCCATCGCCATCCAGTCAGAGGTTGCCTTACGCTGTGCCCGTCGCGCCTTTACCGCCCCAGCTTCGTGAATTGCACCCCCGTACAGGAGTAGCTTTTCTGTTAGTGTCGTTTTACCCGCATCGGGGTGAGATATAATCGCAAAGTTGCGACGCAGTTCAACTGCTTGAATAAGTTCAGACTGAAGTTCAGTAGACATAAATGTATTTGTTTGTTAGCTAGCTTAATTTTTTTTGACTCTGGCAAGTCTTTTAATCTTAAGACAACGATGCTCATGATAGGGTCGTAGTATAACCAACAATCTGACTAAATAGGAGAAAGCAATGTACGACACAGACAAGCGAAAACTTCTATCTGCCTTGTCTCATGGAGCCATTTTTTTCAGCACAACATTGATATCTGTAGGCATACCTATCGCCATACTGCTTGTATCTGACGATCCTGTTGTTAAAGAAAACGCCAAAGAATCGGTCAATTTCCACTTTAATGTCTGGTTTTATGGTGCAATTCTGGGAGCGCTGTTTTTTCTATTTGGCTGGTTAGTGTTACCTCTATTATTGCTGGGACCACTAGCTGGTCTGGGATATCTATTACACTGGGGATTGACAATTTGGGCGCTCATCGCAGTTTTCAGCAGTCCTGATATACCCTTCCGTTATCCCTATATTTTCCGCGTTTTTTAGCATAGATTATGGGTATGGGCATTGGGCATTGGTAATTCTTAGTTATTTGCTACCAAATACAAAATTTAATTAATTTGTAGCGAATTCTCTGCGTGCCTCTGCGTTTCCCTCTGCGCCACTTTGCGTTTAAATTTCAACCCTCAATTCCCCACAATTTTGCCAACAGACAGTCTTATAATTTTGAATTTCTTCATAATGTTGTTTTTTTTCCAGTCCGTCGGATAGGTGCAACCAAGCTGTAGAATACAAAATTGCCCCACAACTTGATTAAGAGTAGGGCAAAGGACAGTTAAGCACTGTTTGTAGTCTGTCTGACGGCAGGAAAATTTTAGCCTGCTTTTGTGACGCTTTGTTTTGTGTCTATTTGCGTTGTTTTTCTTGATAAAATTTTATGTTTCCTATACATCGCCCCCGTCGTTTGCGTACACATCCCCAATTGCGCCGGATGGTTCGTGAAACTGTTTTAACAACAAACGATTTAATCTACCCACTATTTGCTGTACCGGGTGAGGGAATCGCTAATGAGGTGAAATCGATGCCTGGAGTCTACCAACTTTCGGTAGATAAAATTGTTGAAGAAGCAAAAGAAGTTTACGACTTAGGAATTCCTTCTATTATTCTATTTGGTATTCCAGCTGATAAAGATGTGGATGCCACTGGTGCTTGGCATGATTGCGGAATTGTCCAAAAAGCAGCAACAGCGGTAAAAGCAGCAGTCCCAGATTTGGTTGTAATTGCTGATACTTGTTTATGTGAATATACTAGCCACGGTCATTGTGGTTATTTACAAACTGGTGATTTAACAGGACGAGTTTTAAATGACCCAACTCTGGAATTGTTGAAGAAAACAGCGGTTTCTCAAGCGAAAGCTGGTGCTGATATCATCGCACCTTCGGGAATGATGGATGGGTTTGTGCAAGCAATTCGTCAGGGTTTGGATGAAGCAGGATTTCAAGATACGCCGATTTTATCTTATGCTGCTAAGTATGCTTCGGGTTATTATGGCCCATTTCGCGATGCAGCAGACTCGACACCACAATTTGGGGACAGAAGAACTTACCAAATGGACCCAGGTAACGCCCGCGAAGCGATTAAAGAGATTGAATTAGATATCGCTGAAGGTGCTGATATGCTCATGGTTAAGCCAGCTTTAGCATACATGGATATTATTTGGCGCGTCAAGGAAGCAAGTAACTTGCCAGTTGCAGCTTACAATGTTTCTGGTGAGTATGCGATGGTGAAAGCTGCGGCTCTCAATGGTTGGATTGATGAAGAGCGGGTGGTTATGGAAACTTTAACTGGGTTTAAACGCGCTGGTGCAGATTTGATTTTGACTTATCATGCCAAAGATGCGGCGAGATGGTTAAAGTAGGCTAGGCATATTGAATACTAATTTAGGGAAAATCTCACGCAGAGGCGCGAAGACGCAGAGTTGTGTTTTGGTGTTTGGGCGTGAGATTCTTTGTATTTTGGGTTTGGCTGGTGCGAAATTCAAACAAAATTGAACTCATCGGTGTTATACTTGTCATACGTGTATTGCAAGGATGATAAAGGTTATGCTCAGTGTCAGGCTGGATGAAGAAACAGAACGGCAGCTAGCCGATATTTTAGCTCACGAGCAAACGGAAAAGAGTGAATTGATCCGACGCTTGATTGCTGAACGCTGGCTAACCTTACAAGCAGGTAAAACTTTGCTAGAGAGGCGGGGTGGACACCCTGAACATCTGCTACAAGATGCACCAACGGATTTATCGGAACGCTCTAACCGTAAAAAAGCGATCGCTCAATATCTCAACAAGCGGCATTCATGACCTATTATCCGCTTATACTCGCAGATAGCGGGTTTTTGTTTGCGTACTACAGCGCTAGAGATCAGTATCACCAACAGGTGCGTCGCTTCTTTGAAAACTGTACTTCTAGGCTGGTGACTACGCCCATTTGTATTGCAGAAGTGGTGTGGTTGCTCAACTTTGATTGGCGTACACAAAACGAGTTTCTTCTAGATGTTGCTAAACAACTCTATGAGTGTGAGCAACTATTGCCACAAGATTTTTCGCGCATTGCTGAGTTGAATACTCAGTACAGAGATTTACCAGGGGATTTTGCAGATTTATCCTTGATAGTCATTTCGGAACGCTTAGATATTGCTGCGATCGCTACTTTGGACAGTGATTTTGATATTTATCGGCGTTATCGGAAAAAACCTTTTGAGCGGGTGTTTTAGGGATGCGATGTCTACGACGGGCTACGCCTACGCAAGTTCAGTATAAAGCTAAAAAGGCTTTTTCGGTTTAAGTAGCGCACTTGTACAAAGCCGTTCTCTTCCAGAATGCGGCAGACTTCTCTAGCAGAAAGAACACGCAGTTTACCCAATATTTATCTCTAGGCGTGTAACAAAAAATTCTGTGTGCAACCTTTGCTGAATTTCAGAAGGATCTGCTGTTTCAAAGAATAATTCTAATGCCTCAATTAGGTTATTCCGTGCTTCTTCAATTGTGTCACCTTGGCTGGCGATATCGAGTTCGGGACAGAGGGATACATAGCCATCCTTTTCGCGCTCAATGATAGCAGTGAATTGTGTTGTTTGCTTCATTTTTGTCTTTAGTGATTTTTTGGAGCCTTGCGATAGCTTAAGCTTGCTTTCGTAGTCTTTCTAGATTCTGTTGATGTAACTCTGGGAAGTTTTCTAAATCATCTATTGACTGCGGCGCAGGGAAGATTACAGCGTCTTCAGTAGTGAATCTATCTAAATAAGTTTGAAAGGCTTGATCGTCTTCTCTATGCTCAAGGATATATTAACGTAATTGGGCACGTGGCATTGTCATAAAATCTGGCTTATTCATACATATCTCCACTTACCGTCTAGGTAAATTATAATTTCATTTTCTTGACCAGCGAGAATTACAATATTTTTTGTTAGCTCATCGATTCGCACTAAAAACACAGGTAAAAAATACATTTTAGTAGCCCAAAAACTTAAGATAAACAACGTTTTAAATTGTTCTACAGTAAGCATATTTAAATTATTGCTACAACAGATTTTTTACTTTAGTGTGAATTTTAGTCAAATCAGTATCTTTCAACAGTGAAGTTTTCTAAACACATTTTATGCAGATTGTCTCCGTGATAGTACAGAAATATAGGGTTGCCTCGTTTGCCAGAGGCAGAGGCGATCGCTCATAAAACATCTAAAATCGAAATTAAATAGCTTTGATATAGTTATGGCAATCACTCGCTCTATGCTAGGGGCCGTTTATTTAAAAAACCTAAACTCTAACTAGTGCGATCGCTCACTGTATTTGTGACAGCAGCACGATAAAATTCTAAAACCATAATCGTACTAAAAGGTCTAAATGGCAGAAACACTATTCTTCAACGCCTTACGGGAAGCCATTGATGAAGAAATGGCGCGTGATTCCAGCGTATTCGTTCTCGGTGAAGATGTTGGACATTACGGCGGTTCCTATAAAGTTACCAAAGACCTGTACCAAAAATATGGCGAACTCCGCATTCTAGATACCCCCATCGCTGAAAATAGCTTTACTGGAATGGCTGTAGGAGCTGCAATGACTGGGTTGCGTCCGATCATTGAAGGCATGAACATGGGCTTTTTACTGCTCGCCTTCAACCAAATATCCAACAACGCTGGGATGCTCCGCTATACTTCTGGTGGTAACTTTAAAATTCCAATGGTAATTCGCGGTCCTGGAGGTGTAGGACGGCAGCTAGGCGCAGAACATTCCCAACGACTAGAAACCTACTTCCAAGCTGTGCCAGGATTAAAGATTGTTGCCTGCTCTACACCAAGAAACGCTAAAGGACTGCTGAAATCCGCTATCCGTGATGATAATCCAGTGTTGTTCTTTGAACACGTTCTGCTTTACAACTTGAAAGAAGATTTACCAGAAGAAGAATATTTACTGCCTCTGGATAAAGCAGAAATTGTGCGTCCAGGAAAAGATGTGACAATTATTACTTACTCGCGGATGCGCCATCATGTAGTGCAAGCCGTAAAAACTCTTGAGAAACAAGGATACGATCCAGAAGTTATCGATTTAATATCTCTCAAACCATTAGATTTTGATACCATTGGTGCATCAGTAAGAAAAACACATAAAGTCATTGTTGTGGAAGAATCGATGCGAACTGCGGGTATTGGAGCAGAAGTCATCGCCTCAATAAACGATCGCTTATTCGATGAATTAGACGCGCCAGTACTACGACTTTCTTCCCAAGATATTCCCACACCTTACAACGGCAATCTGGAACGACTAACAATCATCCAACCAGAGCAAATCGTAGAAGCTGTGGAAAAAATGGTCGCTTTGCGAGTTTAAAAGTTAGGAGTGAAAAGTTAGGAGTGAAAAGTTAGAAGTGAGGAGTTAAGAATTCAATATTGAATTTACAACTCCTAACTCCTAACTCTCAACTACTAACTCCTAACTCTCAACTCCCAACTCATAACTCTACAAAAGAGCGCTATTATAGCGTTTGTCAGTTGCGAGTTATGGTATGCAAAGACAGCGATCGCTATTAATTTTGATTTTAGTCCTGATAATCGCCGCTATTACGGTGATTGCCACAATTCCGATACCTCTTGGACTGGACTTGCGCGGAGGCTCACAGCTAACAATTCAGGTGAAACCATCAGCGGAAGTTCCCACAATCACCGAACGAGAATTGGAAGGTGTAAAGAAAGTTGTCGAAGGGCGGATTAATGGTCTGGGTGTTTCTGAGCCAGTAATCCAAACAGTCGGCGCAGATAAAATATTGGTGCAACTACCAGGAGTCAACGATCCAGAGCAAGCTGAACGGGTGCTAGGGGGTACAGCACAGTTAGAATTTCGTACCCAAAAGGCGAATACAGAAACTCAACTGCTTGCTTTTCAAGCATCAAGAGCCGAATTGAAATTTAAGCAAGAAGAATTAAGAAAGAGTACTGACAAAGCAGCAATTGTCAAGAATCAAGAAGACTTACAAAAAAATAATCAAGCGATCGCAGAATTGTTTGAAAGCACTAATCCACCGCTAATTGGCAAATACCTCAAGGATGCCTATGGTGAACCCACTCAAGGTAACAACTGGAATGTTGCTATTCGCTTCGACCAAAAGGGTGGTGAACTGTTTGCCAATTTGACGAAAAATCTCGCTGGTACTGGGCGTAGCATTGGTGTTTTTCTGGACAATGAACTGATCAGCGCTCCTACTGTGGGTATAGAATTTGCCGCTACTGGTATTACTGGTGGCTCTGCCGTGATTACAGGAAGGTTTACTGCCCAACAAGCCAATGACTTAGGTGTGCAGCTACGCGGTGGGGCATTACCCGTACCAGTAGAAATTGCAGAAATTCGCACTGTTGGAGCAACCTTGGGTAAAGACAGTATCACTAGCAGTATCTATGCTGGTATCGGTGGTCTGACTTTAGTCTTAGTATTTATGGTGCTGTATTATAGACTACCAGGACTAATTGCCGATGTAGCCCTATTGATTTATGCCCTGCTAACCTGGTCTACCTTTGCTTTGTTGGGTGTCACCCTAACTCTGCCAGGAATTGCCGGTTTTATCCTCAGTATTGGGATGGCAGTGGATGCAAATGTACTGATTTTTGAGCGGACGCGGGAAGAATTGCAAGCGGGCAAATCCCTGTATCGTTCCATAGAATCTGGTTTTTACCGGGCCTTTTCTAGTATTTTGGACGGTAATGTTACCACAGTCATTGCCTGTGCTGCACTATTCTGGCTAGGGGCTGGTTTGGTGAAAGGCTTTGCCCTAACTTTAGCTTTGGGCGTAGCAGTGAGTATGTTTAGCGCCATTACTTGTAGTCGTACCCTCATGTTTTTAGCATATACAATTCCTGCACTGCGGAAACCAGAATATTTCTGTCCGAACCTGCCAGCATCAAATAAGGCAGAGGTGACTCAATGAAACTAAGTATTAACAAATCGCGATCGCTTTGGTGGGCTATTTCTATTGCCGTCATCCTCGCTGGTATCATCTCAATGGTGATTTCTTGGCAAAACCCGAGCATCAAAGCACCCCTACGTCCCAGTT
This sequence comes from Nostoc sp. DedQUE09, assembly GCF_034530915.1. Lineage (NCBI taxonomy): Bacteria > Bacillati > Cyanobacteriota > Cyanophyceae > Nostocales > Nostocaceae > Nostoc > Nostoc sp. DedQUE09. Next base: position 127,540 of record NZ_JAVRCE010000015.1, on the reverse strand, counting down.
TGGATTTTGTCGGTGGTACACGATTACAGTTTGAACGAGATTGTACCAAACCCGGTAACTGCGACCAGCCAATTGATATCAATGTCGTTCGGGAAGTAGCTAAAGCACAGGGGTTGGGTGATAGCAGCATCCAAATTGTTGCTGACAAAGGTACTGGTGCGGAAAATGGTATATTAATTCGCACAAAAAATCTGGATGGCGAACAGCGTACCAATTTGCAAAATGCCTTGAGTGAAAAAGTCGGTACTTTTGACGAGCAAAAAAATCAATTTGACACGGTTGGCCCTACTCTAGGGGCAGAGCTGTTTAGGTCTGGGGTAATAGCTTTAATAGTTTCCTTTGCAGGCATCATAATCTACTTGACCTTCCGGTTCCAGTTAGATTATGCGGTGTTTGCGATCGTTGCTCTACTTCATGATGTCTTGGTTACAGCAGGGGTGTTTTCGATTTTGGGTTTGGTACTAGGTACTGAAGTAGATAGTCTCTTCATCGTTGCCCTGCTGACAATTACAGGTTTCTCAGTTAACGATACTGTAGTGATTTACGATCGCATTCGTGAGACGCTGCAAATCAATCCCAATCGACCAATTGCTGATATTGTGGATGATGCAGTAAACCAAACCTTAACAAGGTCTATCAACACGACCTTTGCTACAATGCTGTCATTGTTTGCTATCTTTCTGTTTGGTGGCGAAACTCTGAAAAACTTTGCCTTAGCTTTAATTATTGGCTTTACAGCAGGGGCTTATTCAAGTATTTTCATCGCCAGTACTCTTCTAACTTTGTGGCGAGAGCACAATGGTCAAACAAGTGTGGTAGTCACTGATGAATCGATTGATACATCTGCTGGTAATTAGTAATTGAGTATTGGGCATTGGGCATTAGTCTTTAGCAGATGACAAATGACAAAGGACAAATGACAAATGACAACTGACCCATCCTTTACTCAACAAGTAGAAAGATTACATAAGTTGACAATATATGGTAGGTGGCTGTTTGTGGGCTGTTTATGGCTCACCATTGCGCCTGCTTCCTTGTGGGGTCTACGTGCAGAAATTTCTCTGTGGCAGCAATATTTTACCTGGGTGGCGGTGCGATATGGGCTTTTCTACAATCCACTGTCTACCTTTGGTTTAACCTTTTGTATCGGGATGACAGCTGCTGTTTTAGTTTGGCAAAGTCGGAATATCTTACTCGGACTACCACAGCAAGAAAAACAACGTTTAGAAAAACAAGTTTTTCGAATACGTCAACAGGGACCAACTCATCCTCTATGGAAGTGGATTTGTCATTAAATCTTCAAATCGTTGCATATAGATATACATATTCAGCAATTTCTAGCAAAATATGGCTTAGAAATAGCAAATATACTGCCAAAACTGGTGCCATACATGAACGATCATCAGATTCAATTTAGCGATCGCAAGTCTAAAATTGACCTTTATCAACTCCAAGAACTATTAAACGTTTCCGCTTTCTGGGCAAAGGGACGCAGTATTGAAGACTTAGGTATAGCTATTGCCAATAGTGAGCCAGTGATTTCCGTCTGGAATAGCGATCGACTCATTGGCTTTGCAAGAGCAACATCTGATGGTATCTATCGCGCCACAATTTGGGATGTTGTAATTCATCCAGAGTATCAAAATAGTGGGTTGGGAAGCAATTTGGTCGAAACTGTTTTGAGGCATCCCCGCATGAAGTCGGTTGAGCGTATTTACCTGATGACTACTCACCAGCAAGGTTTCTACAAAAAGATTGGTTTTCAAACCAACAGCACCACTACGATGGTGTTACACAATCAAGCTAACCATGCTTTCGTTTCTGCTACAGAAGTTCAGTTTCAGGAATCACCGCAGCAGTTCCGAGCAATGAGTGCTGAACGCTGAGTATAAGAACTGTTGTAGTAGTAGGATAGTCAAGAAGCAAGATTTCGTCTCTACTACTCAGCACTCAGCACTCAGTACTCAGCACTCAGCACTACTCACTATGGGGATAGAGATTTGTAGTCTGGTAAGCTGTTGAAGTGGTTCTTTCACAATGGTCGAGGGCAAGATTTCTAACTTCCCTCCCATAACTTCCAGCAGAGTCTGATTGATTAATAGCCTCATCCCTGGGGAAAGAGTAGCGTTTTTTTGGTCAATCTGGGTCAACCGATCTTCAAATTTGAGCAAATCAATCGGCTCGCTCCAAGGTACAGCATGAGTTGGTAAATCTAGCCAAATGTTTACAAAATTCTTTGTAGGTAGGATGCTACTGGAAATACTAATGCTGCCTTCTTCCATCTGAGTAATGGCAGTGTCTATTAAACTTATCAATACTTGGCGGAGCCAGAGGTAATCTGTCAAAACATAAATTTCTGGGTCGGCGGGTAATAACTGTAAAGGAAAATTGCGATTTGCCGCCAGCATATAAGTTAAGTCATGAACCTCATCTAAAATTTGGGCTAAGGGTCTGGGCTGAATATCTAATTTATTGGTGCCGTGTTCAGTTCTAGCAACGTTGAGAATTTCATCCATTAGCTTCAGCAACTTCAGCGTTCGCTCGTGAGCTTGGGCAATAAATTCTCGCTCTTCAGCTGGATTTTCACACAAATCTGACAGAATTAATTGATGTAAGCCAATCAAACCATTAAAAGGCGATCGCAATTCATGGGTAGTCCGTGCCAAAAAACCAGCTTTAAACTGGCTCATTTCCCTTGCCATTTGGTATGCCAGCTGTGTTTGCTGTAGCTGTTGTGATATTAGTGACATATCCTGTTGAGCTAATGGCGCTACTGGGGATGAGCTAGATGAAACATTAGGCGATGCCTGCTTTGGGCGTAGCCATCGCCCAAATAACTGACGGAAAACCATACCTAGTGCTATTCCTGCTCCTAGATATATCCAGTTGCTCCAATTCATATCTGGCAATTATTAATTTGCTAATTGAGTACAACAGCGCAAACTAAAGTTTCAGATTTCTCTGTTGTTAAAACTACGAAAACAACATTATAGCTACCTATACTTGGTTATCACTCGAAATCTCTAACTCGATCGCACCTTGTCGCAAAATCTGCCAATTTATCCCTGTCCATTTCGCAACCGTGGAAGGTATACCCATCCCTGTTATTTCACCCTGGTGTTCTGTCGTTGCTAAAGTCAGAACCTGGGGAAACTGAGTCTCAATTTCTGTCATTGTTTGCAAAGGTGGCTGACCAGAAAAATTAGCGCTAGTGGTCGCAAGAGGGCCTGTTTGCGCCAAAATAGTTTGAGCGATCGCACTGTTTGGTACTCGAATCCCAATGGTTGTTGGATCGATGGGATTCATAACTTTTGGTAAGCGTTCACTCGCTGGCAAAACTAATGTCAGCCCTCCTGGCCAATATTTATCTGCTAATTCTTGCCAAACTTTATACTCATTCTCACTACCTTTGACATACGGCCACAAATCTCCAGCACTAGCCGCCATCAAAATCAAAGGTTTATCTTGACTGCGTTGTTTCGCCGCAAAAATTAATGCTGCTTCTTCTGGTATTACTGCAAGTGCCGGAACAGTATCCGTAGGAAAGCTTACCAAAAGACCAGCGCGTGCGCCAGTAATTAGATTTGTTAGAGAAACTTGGGTCATGTTTACAAAGTTAGGAGTTAGAAGTTAGGAGTGAGGAATTTCATAACTCATCACTCATCACTCCTAACTTTTGTAGGCCAGGGCAAAACGTTCAATTCCAGCTAAATCAGCGTGAATTTGAATCTTACAATAGCTACCTTGATTTTGTAAAAGTTCTCGCACTGCATCCGCTTGTCCAGCCATCATCTCAATCAGCCACACGCCACCCGATTGCAAATAACTGGGAGAGATTTTGATCAAATGACGAATGCAATTTAAGCCATCAGCGCCACCATCCAAAGCCAGATGTGGTTCGTGGTTAACGACTTCTGGTTGCAAAGTAGGTAAGGTGCTGGTGGGGATGTAAGGGGGATTTGATACCATACCACTGAACTGACCTTTTAAGAATGTCAGTGGCTCCCACCAGGAACCTTGATAAAATTGAATCCGGTCAGCAAGACCCAAATTATCAGCATTGGATCGAGCGATCGCCAGAGCTTCTAAACTGTAATCAACTGCATGAATTGTTGCTTTTGGCAAGACATCTGCTAATCCCAGTGCGATCGCACCACTCCCAGTACCCAAATCTGCCCAGTGTCCTGAAACATTGCTAGCAGATGCTTCAGCTAAATCAATTAAACACTCTGTTTCTGGTCTAGGAATCAAAACCGCACTCGACACCGCAATTTTAAACTGACGCCAAGTTGTAGCTCCCGCAATATACTGCACTGGTAAGCGGTCATTTAATCGCCTCTGCCACAACTGTTCTAACTCTTCTAGTGGCAATTGCAGTTGAATTTGCGGCCAGTTTTTAAAAGACTCCAAACGCAGTGCCAAGCGGTCTAACCCAGCAACTTCCAGGAGCAGCCAATCTACCTCCATTGGTGGGACATCAGTGGCGATCGCTGCTTCGAGAGCTGCATTCCGCCACTGCCAAAGTTGTAAACCAGAGACTATCAGATGTTTCTCCCCCATAGCTCAACCTTGGAGCGCATATCCGTTATTTTTTCGGAGCGGGGGCGGCAGCTGGTTTGGCAGCTGGTGATTGATTTGGGGCAAGGGAGCGAATAAAGTTGATCGACTCCCGTGATGGATACAGAACAATTTTATTGATACTAGGATCGCTGCTGCTATTGAGAGCCTCCATAACACCGTACAAATCCACTACCTGAATTTCAGTATTGGCTCCTTCCTTTGGCACGGCTTTTTTGAATTCCTCTAACAGAGCCACTGCTTGTTCTTTCTCAAAAAAGAAAGGGATGTATCGCTCATTACCTTTAGCAAGGGGAATAGTCAGATAACTATTATCTTTCTTAAATTTTGGTACAAATAAGGGAATACCATTGAATTGCTCTCCCTTTTTACCATTTTGATTGAGCATACTTGTTGCCGAGGCTACTTGCTGTTGCGTCGGGACTAAAGTATAAATCACGGAATCTGATTTCTTTTTGCTTTCTTGGACTATTTTATAGTAGTCTGCCAAGGACAAAGGTCTAACCTGTAGAGTGCTTGCCAACTGAGGATTTTCTTTTTTGAGTCGATTGTCAAGGAATTTTTGAGCATCTTGCTTGCTAATAAAAAATCCCACTTGTGATACAGGCTTGGATGCGTTGTTTCTCGAAAGAACTACAAATTCGCCTTTAGGATTGGTGAGCGTGAATACAGGTACTTCTTGGAGCTTTTTCACTACCTGATCTTGTGGGAGAGCGATCGCCTCTAGATTGCCCATTCCTGGTAGATTGCCTATTCCTGAAAGCCCCGTTAAAAATACACTGCCAGCTATACCCAATGTTGCGCCTAAGCGAATAAATGATTTCATGACTGCTCCTCGCATCAGTAGTCCAATTAAATTAAACAAATGGTTGGATTTCCACAGCACCAACTAGCTTTAGTTATATAGCAATCTATTTCAGTTGTGAAAAATTCATTGTGCGCGTTGAGGTTGAGTGTTAAGCGTGAGGCAGCCCGGTCTTGTTGTTCCAACAAAGAGGGACTGCCGTTAGCGCAGCGTTAGCGACGCAGGAGCGTCACCCGGAGGGTCAACGGTCAAAATCCAATGTTCCCTAACTATTTAGAGTTGCTGTAGTATCGTTTTCACAAATTGGCTGTGCTAACGTTGTGTTTTTCTAGGTTTTGCTTCGCTATTGACCGCGAAATGCCGTAGATGCTTATTATATGTCTTCTCAAACAGCAAAAAGCCTCTGCATCTCTCCAACCTTGGAGATGATAAATGCCATTTTATCGGCTTTTTCTAATGTTAGTTGACGCTATTAGTTAATCAATCGTTCCATCTGTGATTGGTTTAATATCTTCTCAAATCTATACAAAGCTCAGTGTTAAAAATTAGCTTACTACTTAATCGCGAAATTTCCTATTAAGCTTCAACAGCAGAACAGCCTAATTGGTCTTCTCCATAAAGATATCCAGTTAAATTGTAGATGTTAGTAAATAAAACCTAACTAACTGCTTAACTGTTAACCATGTTAATTAAATCGGGATGACAGGATTTGAACCTGCGGCATCCTGCTCCCAAAGCAGGCGCGCTACCAAGCTGCGCTACATCCCGTTATACTCATTCACTTTTTTGGGTTTGGTTTTAAATTCCCATCAAAGCGATCGCGCCTCGCCTTCACAAAAGCGTTAAGGCAATCATATCACATAACACCACTCATGCCTAATATATTTATATTTTCTGCAAATACTAGCTAGATTAGATATTTAGACTCACAAAGGTTTGTCTGCCGACTTAGTTTTACAAGAAATATTACTTGTGCGTTCGTCGGCTAAACCTTGTCAAACCAAATTGAAATAATAGATTTGTACTACTATACCTGATTTTATTGTGCGAATCGGGTTTTATTTGGATTGAGCATTAGTGAGGATACCAGAACATACCTTTGATGCCTTCTGGATCAGCCATAAACCCCATAGTTCGGTAGAAATCTACAACATGGGGGTCAGCGAAGAGAGTGACATTACTAATTTCTTCACTCCTAAGTTTTTTGAGAACGTATTTCATCAGCGCCTTGCCCAGTCCTTGACTTTGAAAGTCTGGGTGAACCACTACATCCCAGATAGTGGCATTAAACGCGTGATCTGAGGTAGCACGGGCAAAACCAATGAGCCGCTTTTGGTTTCCTCTCACTTGCCACATTGAGGCAACGAGAAAACTATGCTCAATAGCTTTTTTTACTTTTCTTAGAGGACGACGCGACCAACCAACTGCATCACAGAGTTCTTCTAGCTCATATAGGTCAATATCTCGTTCCGTACTGAAGACGATCCGAGCCTCCTTTGAAGCAGCTTCGCTAATACTACTAGGGCTGGAGTTGCCCGCAGTTTCCGCTGTATGCTCTTCAAAGAGATTTGTCTTACTTGTCCCTACAGATTCAGGAGTACTAAACCAAGTTTTCCAAAAACCCATGCCAACGCGGTTCGGGTAGTATAACTGAATTGGTTTCCACTCTCAGGAGTGTTGATTCACTTTTAACATCGCTACCCCCATTTATTACCCTTTACACTCAAAGTTTTTCGGTTGTTTTCGGGATTTGCAATGGTAATAGCCAGTTAGAGCGTGTTTCACACCAATCATTTTCAACTTTAGCATTTTGTTGTAAAGGCTAGGAGAAATTCACCAAAAGGGTAAGGATATAAACAATTCAAAATTCAAAATTCATAATGGAAAAACCTAATCCTGGCAATTGCTCGTATAGAGCTTAAATGCAAGTTAGCTTAGGAATGAATTGTATACACGGGATTGGGCATTGATAAAGAGGCAGAGGGGCGGGGTGCTGCTCTTGCAGAGGGGAAACCTCTTCTCCCTTGCTCCCTCCTTCCTCCTCCCAGTACCCATTCCTTAACACCCAAACTCCAACACCCAGCCCCCAGATGACGAAAGCAAGCGAGTCTTACCTTTAACAATGGCTTCTGGTTTAAAATCTTCGACACTGGAACTCCTAAAGCGCTTTAACCGAGCGTTTCCCCAGTTTTATGAGCAATTCGTTAGTAGTGAAATCCAACTGCAAAATTTGCGGCTAGCCTACCGTCTCTATAAAACTAGACGCGCTGTTATTGAGCTGAAACCGGAAGGTAGCAAAAGTGCCCTGCATTTTGCTTACCGCAACCAGTCTTTTCTCCTCAGCGATATTTTTGGTGTACTAGCAGCTTATGGGTTGACTATCCACGGTTTAAGTCTATACGGTCAAATCCGTCCGCCAATGTTAGTTTTTATCAAACTGTTGGTATCTCGTGGTAGTAAAGCCTTGACCGAGAAAACCGCAGAAAATGTTTGTCGCGCCATTCGTGAGGCTTTAGGAGGTCGGTTTGAGGTAGAAGAGATGCTGGCGGTAGAATTTAATCTTGACACTGGCTTAGAGCAGGTACAAACTGAGTTTTATGTCGATCCGGTATTTCATCTCCCTGCCTTAGTGATTGAAGCTGATAATCAACCAGGATTATTCTACAAAGTGATGTATGCTATCTGGCAGGAAGACCTTCTGGTAGTCAATGCGAATTTACTGGTTTGGCGCGGACGTACACGGCTAATTCTCTACTTGTTAGGGCCGAATGAAAGTCTCATTCCTGAATATCTAGGTCACAAAATTGCTGAAGGAGTGCGACAGAGGTTGCTGGGTAAATAAAAAAAGTGAGAAGTTATGAGTTATGAGTTAAAAATTCCTCACTCCTAACTTCTGACTCTTTCCACTTTAGTATTTAGTCGCACCCGTCCTTAAGGGTACGATACAAGTATGGCAACTATCGAAATCTTGGGCGTTCCACACGCATACGAGCTAACGGCTCCCACTTCCTGCCCCCATGCTTTAGTATTTATCCACGGTTGGCTCAATAGCCGTGGATATTGGCAACCTGTGATTTCCCGCCTATCAGATGATTTGCAGTGCCTGTCCTATGATTTGCGAGGTTTTGGTGAATCCCAATCCCAGGTAAAAACCGATTTTAGTCGAGCACAAACGTCTTTGAGTCTGACGCCCATCTCCAGTAGTGGGGTTGGCTCATCTTTCGATTCTCTTTATACTCCTGCTGCGTATACTCAGGATTTAGCAGCTCTCCTGAAACAGCTAAATATTACGAGTGCTTGGCTAATTGGTCACTCATTAGGCGGGACGATCGCTCTTTGGGGAGCAGATCAAATGCCTGAGCGCGTTAAGGGAGTTATCTGTATCAACGCTGGCGGTGGTATTTACCTCAAAGAAGCCTTTGAGCAGTTTCGCTCGGCGGGTCAGAAATTTTTGCAAGTCCGTCCGCGCTGGCTGTCCCAAGTGCCTTTGATTGATTTGCTGTTTACCAGAGCTAGTGTGGCTCGTCCTTTGGAGCGCTATTGGGCACGTCAACGGGTAATAGATTTCGTGGTGGCTGATCCAGAAGCGGCTCTGGGAACTCTGTTAGACTCTACAACTGAAGAAGAAATCAATCGCTTACCTGAGCTAGTATCCCAATTGAAGCAGCCAGTTTATTTTTTGGCTGGCGCGGAAGACAAGGTTATGGAACCCAAGTATGTGCGCCATTTAGCCAGCTTTCACAGGCTTTTTCAATATTGTGGTGACAATGTTCTAGAAATTCCTAATTGTGGACACTTGGCTATGTTGGAACAGCCAGATACAGTGGCCGATCACATTCGGGCGATAGTCAATAGTTATAGGGTATAGGGCAAATACAGTTCTGAGTTTCGAGTTTCGTTAGCGGGAGCGGGCGTTTAGCCCGTGCTGAGTAAAAAAGTGAAATTTTCCACTCAGCACTCCTGAAGGACATTGGGCATTGGTGACAAATGACAAATGACCAATGACCAATGACAAATGACTACTCAACAGGTTGATACAACTTCATCACCTGAGTAAGCCCTAACCTAGACTCAACGCCTAGTGTCAGAGGAGATGTATGACCACGGGATAGATGGTCAGCGGCGGCACAGCCAATCATGGCGGCGTTATCGGTACAGAATTTTAGAGGTGGGAATAGGACGCGTAGGTTATGTTTAACGGCGGCAGCTTGGAGATTTTTTCTCAACCCGCTGTTTGCAGCTACACCGCCACCAATGGCAATTGTGTCTAGACCATAGTCAAGGGCACAGGCGATCGCTCTTTTGGTTAGCGATCGCGCTACCGCATCCTGAAAGCTAGCTGCTACATCTGCCACTGGTATTTGTCCAGTATCTTTCTCTAACTGCTGCACTAAACGTAATACAGCCGTTTTTAACCCACTAAAACTCGCATCATAACGATGAAACCCTCCACCGGGTAAAGAAACTCTTCCTTCCGGTAAAGCAAAGGCTTGAGGATTACCCTGCTGTGCCAACTTGTCAATCACAGGCCCACCCGGATAACCCAGTTTTAACAATCGTGCCACTTTATCAAAGGCTTCACCCGCAGCATCATCACGGGTCTGTCCCAGGGTTTCGTAGTTACCACAATCTTTGATATAAATCAAGCTTGTATGTCCGCCTGAAACCAGTAAGCTAAGAAAAGGGGGATTTAAAGTTGATTCGCTCAAGTAAGTTGCGTAAATGTGACCTTCGAGGTGATGAACTCCCAAAAATGGCTTGTTATGTACTATTGCTAAAGTTTTGGCAGCAGTTAATCCCACCAATAGCGCTCCTACGAGTCCAGGGGCACAAGTGGCAGCAATTGCGTCAATTTGTCCCCAATCTAGTTGGGCTTGCTCTAAGGCTTGTGCGATCGCAACATTTATCGTTTCCAAGTGCTGGCGAGACGCTACTTCTGGTACTACCCCGCCATACTGCTGATGGACTGGAATTTGCGAGGCTACGATACTGCTGCAAACTTTACGATTATTAACAATTGCGACGGCTGTTTCATCACAACTGGTTTCTATTGCTAAAACGGTTGTCATTGGGAGTGCTGAGTGCTGAGTGCTGAGTGCTGAGTGCTGAATGCTGAATGCTGAGTGCTGAGTTATGAGTCCTGAATAGTAGAGAAAAAATCTTGCTTATTTACTACCCTACAACAACAATTCTTATACTCAGCACTCGGAACTCAGCACTCAGCACTAATTTTGGTTGAGAAGCTTTAACTTTTATTTACTTAAACTTTACTCGGTTCCCACCCAAGAGTATGATGACTTCCTAGTTATGCAAATAAACAACTGTACAAGCCGCTTCGTTTTGTACAAAGAACTTCTTGTTTTGTAATAAAAGGAAACAACTCTATGCGACGATTGTTTGCTTTGATGTTAGCGATTAGTCTTTGGTTCAACTTTGCCCCCCCAGCACAAGCTTTAGGGGCTAATTTGACACCATGCAAAGACAATCCCGCTTTTCAACAGCTAGCAGCTAATGCCCGTAATACCACCGCTGACCCCCAATCAGGGATAAAGCGATTTGAGCGTTATTCTCAAGAACTGTGTGGCCCTGAGGGCTATCCCCACTTGATTGTTGATGGTCGTCTAGATCATGCTGGTGACTTTTTGATCCCCAGCATTCTGTTTCTATATATTGCTGGTTGGATTGGCTGGGTAGGTCGTGCCTATCTGCAAGCAGTCAAAAAAGACCCGAATACTGAACAAAAAGAAATCCAAATCGATATTGGTTTGGCACTACCCATAATAGCGTCAGGTTTTACTTGGCCAGTAGCAGCAATCCAAGAACTTCTTTCTGACAAATTAGCAGCCAAGGATACAGAAATCCCTATTTCCCCACGCTAAATCAGCTTAACTAATTCATTTGTTTTGGAGACTAAATTCATGGCAGACAAAGGCGACCAATCAGCTTATTTGATTAAATTTATTTCCACAGCGCCCGTGGCCGCTACGATATGGCTGTTCATCACAGCAGGTATCTTGATTGAATTCAACCGCTTTTTCCCCGACCTACTTTTCCACCCACTACCATAAGTGTTAAATAGGATTTAGGACAGTTGAATCAATGTCTTATTTTTTGCTTAATATTATGTAGTTGATGTATTCAGCTTAGTTAGGCAGAATTATCACTAAAATAGGCAGCAAAAATAGTTTTTTGAAACTCGTGATACTGTTTACAGATCGCGAGTTTCACGGTTTTAAAATAAGCTAAATTAATTTTTCTAAACTTATTAGAAAAAAGACATCTTTAGCGACAATTATTATTAATATAAAAATGCCACCATTTTAATTTAAAGGCGAACATAAAATATGGCACAAGCAGTAGATGCATCAAAGAATCTTCCCAGCGATCCTAGAAATCGGGAAGTTGTTTTTCCCGCATTTGGCGATCCACAGATAGGCAACCTGGAAACCCCGGTTAATTCTTCTCCGTTGATCAAGGGGTTTATTAATAATTTACCTGCTTATCGCCCAGGTCTGGCTCCTGCTAGACGCGGTTTAGAAGTTGGTATGGCTCATGGTTACTGGCTATTTGGCCCCTTTGCCAAATTAGGCCCACTGCGGGACACAGATAATGCTAACTTAGCTGGGTTACTGTCAGCCATTGGCTTGGTTGTAGTTCTCACAGGCGCTCTATCGCTGTATGCAAATAGTAATCCACCCAAAGCACTTCCTAGTGTTACCGTACCCAAGCCTCCAGCAGATGCTTTTAACTCTAAAGAAAGCTGGAACAACTTCGGCAGTTCTTTCTTGATTGGTGGTATTGGTGGTGCAGTAGTTGCTTACTTTTTGACTAGTAATTTGGCACTAATTCAAGGTCTATTTGGTTAATTACTAGGAGTTAGAAGTTAGGAGTTAGGAGTTTGAATTCATAACTTCTAACTTTTAACTCCTAATTTATTTAAACAAAACAGCTTCAATATCATTTAAAGCAGTTTCAAAATCGTCATTAACGATTCTAATGTCAAATTCATCTGCGGCTTGAATTTCGTCTTGGGCACGGAGCAGACGACGGGCGATCGCTTCTTCAGAATCTTGGGCACGAGAGCGTATTCGTTTCTCTAATTCATCAAAGGAAGGCGGTAAAATAAAAATGCTGAGGGCACTGGGGAAGGAAGCACGAATTTGTCTTGCCCCTTCTAGTTCAATTTCCAGCACCACCAACTTACCAGCATGAATTTGGTTAAGTACAGCTTCACGGGGGGTGCCGTAATAGTTACCAGCAAATTCTGCCCATTCTAAAAATTCACCTTCAGCAACTAATTGCTCAAACTTACTGCGGCTGATAAAGTAATAACTTTTGCCATCGATTTCCCCTGGACGGGGAGAACGAGTTGTCACGGATACTGAATAATAGAGTTCTGGATGACGCTCTAGGAGCGATCGCATTAAAGTGCCTTTACCGACCCCACTGGGGCCAGTTAAAACAATTAATCTGCCTAAATGTAAGCATTCTTCGGTAGTTGCACTACTCTGGATGGGTAAAACTGGCATCATCCCTTCAACCTGTGAATCAATCAATACATATTACTCATTAGTCTTGTGTTCCTGGCCTAGTCCACTAATGACTAAAGAATTTGTAGTAAGGGTGACAAAAAAATTGTCTAATTCACATGGTACTACCGATACGGTGCAAAGAGGAGTGGGAAAAAGCCACTGCTAGTCAATTATCTACAGTTTGATGCTCGCGGGAAATCACAAAGCGATTCGCTACCGTTTCCGGCTGAATCGCTGACAGAATTACGTGGCTGGAATCGGTGATAATTACAGCCCTAGTCCGACGACCGTAAGTTGCATCAATCAGTTGACCTCTGTCTCGTGCATCGGTAATAATCCGCTTAATCGGGGCAGACTCTGGACTGACAATGGCAACTACTCGGTTGGCAGACACGATGTTACCAAAGCCGATGTTGATTAACTGAATGTCCATAAAAAAAAACTAACGCTAAACGCGGTTTGATAAAGCTTGAAATAAACTTCTTTCCATGTTATCGCCAAAAAACGGGAGTTACAACGCTTAAATTCAAGCCAATCTGCGTTTTTAAATAATGTCTGTTTCTTTTAGCTATTTATTAGCTATTTTTCCTAAAAATATTCCTAAAGATACAGGCAAAATCATACTGATACAAGCTAATTAGGTGATGTATCTTCATCAAAATAACTAGTAGCGAAAGGCTAATTCAAAATTAATAATGAAACTTGCGGACTTGTTAACAAAATTCAAAATGAATACAGTGTAAGGATTTTACTGATTTTAATTTAGTGGTTTATTTACGCTATGCTGGAAAAAGTTAGCTTATCTTTAACCAGGGGCTATGCCACGCAAGAGCATTTCAAAGGAAGTAAATAAATTTTGAGCTGATATTTTTGTTCATGACCCAATCTTTCAATCTCGTCAATCAAATAATCCCAATTAAAATGCTCTAAATCTCGTTCTTGCAATTATTTCAATGTAGTTTATAACCAATTTATATAAAATTTGAGTGAGTATTTTTAGACATTACTTAGTATTTTTCTAATTGGCGAAGATTGGGAATTAGGTTTTATTGACGTAAACTTCCAGCTTCACAATCGCGCAACCATGCTTTAATCCCTTGGGCAACAGTACCGTTACTACTATTGCGTGGTGGAGATAGTGGTTGCTGTTGTGAATAGGAACCAGCTTGAGAAAACATCATTACTAGTTGCCAACCACTTTGAGTTTTAGTCAATAACAGCCAGTGAAATTGTTGTAATTCTACAACTTTCTTACCTATGTACTGCCGCTCCAAGGTAGTAAAGAAAACTTGCTCAACTCCTGATGTAGCACTTTTAGATGCATCTGCACTATATTCTTCAAGGTTAAGGGGCAGAGGAGTAAACTCAGGTTTTCCTGCAACAAGCATATAACTGTAAACCTCACTGCTTCTACTGAGGCGGCGGGCGCGTTGACTAGCGCGATTGGTATAACTAGGTAATTTTTGCAGTAGCTGTATAGTTAACGTTTCTAAATTTTGCTCAGAACACAAAGACCTTTCGCCACTGTTGACATTTTCCCTTTGTGCTAGCGCCGAGGGTTTAGGGGTGGCGTTTATCGAGTAGGCTGGGTAAGTAAAGCTATTTGATACTACAACCCAGAAGCCACAAGCTAAAAGCCAACTATAATTTTTCTGATTGAGCGAAGAGGCAAGATTGTTCTCCCTTACACCCTGCACTCTGAGTGTCTCACGAACTCTTAGCTTCATGCCACCGTGGTTAACTCCTCAGAAATCCGCTTCCAAGCTAACTCAGGCTCACTAGCAGCGGTGATGGGACGACCGATCACGAGATAATCTGCACCGGCAATAATAGCTTGGGCTGGAGTGAGCGATCGCTTTTGATCGCCAATATCAGCCCAAGTTGGTCTAACCCCCGGACAAACTAGCAAAAACTCATCTCCACAACTTTGTCGTAGCTGTGCCACTTCTTGGGGCGAACAAACTACCCCATCCAAACCAGATTCTTGAGCCAGCAGGGCCATTTCTAGGGCATATTCTGGCAATTCTAGGGGGATTTTTAAATCAAATGCCAACTGCCGAGCAGAAATGCTCGTTAGCAGAGTAATCGCAATTAACTTTGGTGGTTCTATACCTGCTTTTGCAGCCCCTTCCTGTGCGGCCTCAGTTGCGGCTTTCAGAGCATCTTTACCAGCAGTAGCATGAATTGTCAGTAAATCCACTCCATATCTAGCTGCACTCCGGCAAGCACCAGCAACGGTATTGGGGATATCATCAAACTTTAAATCCAAGAAAATGCGCTTTTGCCGAGACTTTAACACTTCCAGAATTTTCGGCCCAGTGCTGGTAAACAACTCTAAACCGACTTTCCAGAAAGTAACTTGTGGTAGCTGATCTATAAGAGCGATCGCACTTTGTTCATCCGGGACATCCAAAGCCACAATAACTCGTTGTTCTACCTGTTCCCTATTCCCCATTCCCTACTCCCCATTCCCCATTTAAGGCACTAAGCGCACAAACTTATTTTTCCCAACTTGTAAAACTTTACCTTGTAATTCACTAGGAGCATCGAAAGTGGTATCAACATCAGTAATGCGATCGCCATCTAGGCGCACTCCACCCTCTTGAATTTTCCGCTTTCCTTCACCTGTACTTTTGCACAAGCCAGTGACATTGAGTATATACGCTAACTTCGTAGGAAATTGCTGTACGCCAGCTAGAGAGAATTCTGGAACTGCACCTTCCTTACCACCGCTTTGGGCTGCTTCTTTTGCCTCTTGGGCTGCGGTTTCACCGTGGTACTGTTTGACAACTTCCCATGCTAAAAGTGTTTGGCGATCGCGAGGATTTTCTGGCAGATTATCCAAAGGTAAATCCGTCAACAGTTCAAAATACTGTTCTAGAAGATTATCGGGAACTCCTTGCAACTTTTGATACTTTTGTCCTGGGTGTTCTGACAATCCGATATAATTACCTAAAGACTTAGACATTTTTTGCACGCCATCCGTGCCAATCAAAATTGGCAGCAGCATTCCAAATTGGGGCTTTTGACCAAAATGGCGCTGCAAATCTCTGCCTACAGCAATATTAAATTTCTGATCGGTGCCACCTAATTCCACATCTGCCTCAACTGCAACCGAATCAAAACCTTGCATTAACGGGTACAGGAACTCATGGATAAAAATTGGATTCTCTTTTTTATAGCGTTCAGCAAATCCTTCCTTCGCTAACATTTGTCCCACCGTCATCGTGGACAGTAACTCCAAAATTTTCTTTAAGTTGAGCTTAGAGAGCCATTCGGAGTTATAGCGCACCTCTAACCTTCCTGGTGTGTCAAAATCCAAGATAGGACGTACTTGATCTAAATAAGTCTGAGCATTTTGAGCTACATCTGCTTCTGTAAGCTGACGACGCACTTCAGATTTACCAGTTGGATCGCCAATACGCGCTGTGAAATCACCAATAATTAAAACTGCTGTATGACCTGCATCTTGAAATCCTCGCAGTTTTCGTACTGGTATGCTATGACCTAGATGAATATCAGTACCAGTAGGGTCAATCCCCAATTTGACCCTCAAGGGTTTGTTTGTAGTTAGTAAGAGCCTTTCTAAACTTTCGCTGTTAACATCAACTGATTGTGGGAATACTTCTACTACACCACGACGCAACCAAGTAAAATCTGGTGTCATGCTAAAAGATTCATTATTACCTATGTTTTGCACACTAGAAGTTAAGTTGGTTATAAACACTTGCAATTTATCCACTTTCTCATCTGCCAAACTACTATAATTGCAAAAAACTAACCGCCTTGCTTCACCCAATCAATTACAGTTAAATTTACAAGTGAGGAAGTGAAATAGCCGTGTCGTCGTCTAGGACTTTTGAAGATAAACAGCCACAGCGTCGGGCTTCATCAGGTTTTGAGTTTTTGAAAGGAGTCGGTCAGGTAACTGGCGGTACTCTCCTCTCAATCACCATGCTGGCAAGTTCCATTGTAGCCGGAGGACTGGTTGGTTTAGCCATCAGTTTCCGTAATTTGCCAGATGTGAGACAGCTACGTAACTTCTTTCCCTCAGAAACGACTTACATTTATGATGTTAAGGGCAAACTCTTAACGAGTATTCACGGGGAAGCCAACCGGGAAGTCGTACCTCTAGACAGAATTTCCCCGAATTTAAAACGCGCAGTGTTGGCAAGTGAAGATGACCACTTCTACGATCACCACGGAATTAATCCCACTAGCGTTGGCCGGGCCGTAGTAGCTAACGCAGCAGCAGGTGGAGTCAAAGAG
Organism: Nostoc sp. DedQUE09; assembly: GCF_034530915.1. Taxonomy (NCBI): domain Bacteria; kingdom Bacillati; phylum Cyanobacteriota; class Cyanophyceae; order Nostocales; family Nostocaceae; genus Nostoc; species Nostoc sp. DedQUE09. The sequence goes on along the minus strand of NZ_JAVRCE010000015.1, from coordinate 110,356 downwards.
GGTGGCTCTACTGTCACCATGCAATTGGTAAAAAACCTATTTTTGTCTCGTAAGCGCGCCTTTACCCGAAAGTTAGCAGAGGGGGTGCTAGCAATCCGGTTAGAGCAAATTCTTACTAAAGACCAAATATTAGAAATGTACCTCAATCAAGTTTATTGGGGTCATAACAATTATGGTGTACAAACGGCAGCCCGCAGTTACTTTAATAAATCATCAGAATATTTAAGCTTGGGTGAGTCAGCAATGATGGCGGGTTTGATCCAAGCACCAGAAGAATTCAGCCCCTTTGTGAGCATGAAGCTGGCAAAACAGAAACAAAAAGAAGTGCTAGGACGGATGCTGGAATTGAACTGGATCAACCAGTCAGAGTACGACAATGCCCTCAAACAAGAAATCAAACTTGGAAGAATCAAATCCTTTCAAGGTAGTGCCTTACCTTATATAACCAATACAGTAGCGCAGGAGTTGGCTAAAAAGTTTGGGCGTGAGACATTACTCAAAGGTGGGATGCGCGTACAAACTACAGTTGATGCCAACTTCCAAATAATGGCAGAGGAAACTGTCGTTAAGTGGCATAAATCATTGCTTGGGCAGGGATTATCTAAGAATCAAATCGCCTTGGTAGCAATTGATCCGCGCACACATTTTATTAAAGCACTGGTGGGTGGTGTAGATCCTAAGATCAGTGAATTTAATCGTGCAACTCAATCTCAACGTCAGCCCGGCTCTTCCTTTAAACCGTTTGTCTACTATGCTGCTTTTGCTACTGGTAAATATGGGCCAGACTCAACGGTGGTAGATTCTCCAGTCAGCTATCAAGATGGTAATGGTCGATACTTCCCCAGAAATTATGATGGAGGTTTTAGCGGTCCTATGCCAATTCGCACGGCTTTAGCCCAGTCGCGCAACATTCCCGTGATTAAGATTGGTAAAGCTGTTGGCATGAATCGAGTGATCGAAACTTGCCGTACTTTGGGGATCATGAGTCCGATGGAACCTGTCACCTCTCTGCCTCTTGGTGCAATTGGTGTCACTCCCCTAGAAATGGCTAGTGCTTATGCTACCTTTGCCAATTATGGCTGGCAATCTCCACCCACTGTAATAGCCCGTGTCACCGATAGTAGTGGTAACGTGTTACTAGATAACACCCCGAAACCCCAGCTAGTTCTAGATCCTTGGGCATCGGCAGCTATTATCGATGTGATGCGAACGGTAGTTACTAATGGTACAGGTAAAGGTGCCGCCATAGGTCGTCAAAGTGCTGGGAAGACGGGTACAACTTCCTCAGAAAAGGATATTTGGTATGTTGGCACTGTGCCACAGCTAACCACTGCTGTTTGGGTAGGTAGGGATGACAATAGACAACTAGCTAGCCGTGCTACAGGCGGTGGTATGGTTGCTCCCATTTGGAAAGATTTCATGGAAAAGGCACTTAAGAACGTACCAGTAGAAAACTTCAAGTCACCTTCCCAGTTTCCTCGTCCTAAGTCACAATAATTTAATTTTAGATTTTGAATTTTGGATTACCAATGAATCCAAAATCTGTATTGGAAAGTTGGAGCGCCAACTTCTAGCGATCTGACTTTCCGCAAAATCTAAAATTGACTAAGGCTGTTTTTCTAGCTCGGCTTTCATCCGTTCTAAAGTGAGGTGCATTTGGTCAAACATTTGTTGCGGGGTGACACCGAACTGACCTAATTGCGTTTTCAGTTGTTCTACTGTCATTTGTGCCATGAAATCTTCTGATAGCTCGAAGCGCTTCATAAAGATGCGGTACCGATCCATCATGGTTTCCATTTGCTCAATAAACAGCTTTTTGCCATCGCGGTCAAATTTGCCGTAGCTGTTGCCAAGTTTGATCAGCGCTTGATAATCCTCAAACAGCTGTTTTGCTTCTTGCTGAACTATTTCAGAATCGAAGAATCCCATATTGCTTATATTAAACTGAGCGCCCAGACTCAGTAGCTTAATAGTTTTACTTCTATTTATTATTTTAGTCTAGGGGAGTAATCTAGTCACGAAGCTTCGGTTTTGGTACGGTTTGTTACCGAAATTTCAACACTTGACTTGAGAAGGTTTCCCCTTGTTACCCTTGTTAAATCGACTTAATAAAGCCGCGATACTCAGAGCTTTACCCATTGATTTAGGATTGGTGTTTTCACCCAGTTCCATTTTCAGTCTGGTGGCGTATTTCAAAGCTAGTGAATCTTGCGGGTTAAGTTTTAATGCTTGACGGATGTAAACCCTGGCCATACCGATAAATTTCTGTTTTAGATGTACTAAACCTAATAAGGCATAATAGTCGCTGTTATTTGGCTCTAACTTGATGGCATCGCGCAGTTCTTGCACGGCTAGGGGCCAGTTGGCTAGCTTGACGTACTCAATAGCTCGCTGATAGTGACGTTGAGCGTAATTTGTCAAAACTGGTTCGACATTAGTTTTTTCATTTAATCTTAATTCCACTGGCTTGACTTCTATTTCAGGGGTGATGCGAACAGCTTTTTGCGCTAGAAACAAGTCAGGTTTATGCAACTGTAAGTAAACTAAATTCAGTATGCTAATTTGTTGTGTAATTTGATAGAACTGATGGAGTGATTTGTATTGAGCTTCTGCATAGGAGGCGATCGCTTCTTCGTAAAATAATTCTGCTTGGGGTGCAGGCATTTCTATAATTTCCTTAGCTATGGCACTTTGCCCACACAAAGCTTGCTGCTGTACTACTCTTGCGTCCGATCGCAGCATAGCTATGGCAATCAAGCGCTTGTGTCGATTTTTGAGTTGTTCGTAAGCTGGATTGATTAAATAGCTAAGTATTGCCGTTGCTAATTCTTCGTCTGGATTGCAGCTTTTAGCATAGCGATCAGGATGTAGCAGTTTTGCTAAAGTGTGATAGCGTTTAAAAATCTGGCGATCGTCAGCACTCACAGAAATTCCTAGCACAGCGTAAGGATCACAAAGCTGTTTAAACCATTCTGGCGGTAGGAAGGTCTGTGACATCGTAGTAATCTAGATCCATTAAAAACTTAAAATTAGCATCAAAGCTCAATGCACAGTCATGTGAAACTTACTCAAATTTCTTCAAATTGGGGATTGGGGATTGGGAAGATTTAGTTAGGGTGAATTGTTTCTGCGCCTTTTGGCTGTCTTCTTGTAGGAACTATGATATTCGTATACTTATTAGAAATATGTTGACTAAGCGCAAAAGTCGAAGTGTTGCCGCTGTTTTAGCTTTTTCTGGCACGCTGACAATTTCAGGATTACATAAATTCTACCTGGGACAACCGCTGTGGGGTGTTTTGTATGTGTTGCTTTCCTGGACGCCGATCCCCAAGGTAGCTAGTGCGATTGAGGGAGTTTGGTATTTAGCCCAAGACGAAGAAGCTTTTGATCGTAATTTTAATCTAGGCAAGTCAGCGGCAAGAAACTCACAAAAGGTGATTAATCAGGTAGGAGCGATCGCTGATGCAATGCGGGAATTAGATGCTTTGCGCCAGGATGGACTAATTTCAGAGTATGAATTTGAGCAAAAGCGCCGCCAATTGCTAGATCAGATTTCTTGAGGTGAGCGACAATCATGAATAACTGGCTACCTTTAAACTCTAAGCTGCAAAAACTCCGCGCCAAGCTCCTCAACGATCCCTACTATCGCCTACAATCTGGGGAAGAAATTCAGATAGCGGCCCAATTAGGTATCCGCATTGATGCTAATCAAGCCACTGTAGATGATTGGTTACGCCTGCCAGGTTTGTCAATTCACCAAGCGCGATCGCTTGTGGAACTTTCACATTCGGGTGTGAAATTTTACTGTATTGAAGATATCGCTGCGGCTTTGGGTATACCAGCGCCGCGCTTAGAGCCATTAAAGCCTCTGCTGAATTTTATTTACTATGACCACGAATCTTTAGAAAATCCTACCCATTTAGTCAACCCGAACACAGCAACCGTTGAAAAATTAGCACAAATTCCATTTATAGATTTGTCTCTAGCGGAAGCAACGGTGCAAAATCGGCAATCAGCCGGGCCTTACCGTAACCTAGCTGATTTCCAGCGACGGCTGGAGTTAACTGGTGATGCGATCGCCCAGATAATGTATTATTTGAGGTTTTAAGTTAAAAGTTAGAAGTCTTAAAATAACTCCTAACTCTGGCAATTTTGGATTGAAAGAAAAATCCAAAATCTAAAACTGATTAAATGAACCCAATGCGATTGAGAGGCCAAAAGCGAAACGTTGCCCGACCGATGACATTTTTTCTGGGTAAAAAGCCCCAATAGCGAGAGTCATTACTATCGTTGCGATTATCTCCCATAACGAAAAATTCGTCTTCTGGGACTTTTGCTGGTTGATATGGCTGATTTGGAGGTTCAGCGATGTAGTCTTCTGCCAAAGGTTGACCGTTGAGGTAGACTTTGCCAGAAGCAACACTAATTACCTCACCAGGCTGGCCAATAACTCGCTTGATAAACGCTTGGTCTTTGGGATATCCTCGACGTTGTAGTTCTGCGGGTGGCTGAAAAACAATAATATCCCCAGTTATGGGAGGGTGAAAATGGTAGGAGATTTTTTCAACTACCAAGCGATCGCCAGTATGTAAGGTGGGTAACATCGAGTCAGAAGGTATATACCGGGGTTCGGCGATAAAAGTCCTGATTAAGAATGCCAAACACAGTGCGATCGCAATTAAAATCAGATTTTCTCGCCAACTACGCCATACTTTTAACGACGCACGCTCTTTTTTTGCATCACTTTCGTGAGGAATCATAAAAGTTTCTAGCCAGTTTCAGAAGTGAGACAAATACCTTGATTATTTTGACTCAAAAGGTATATCAATAGGAAAGCAGGATTGAGGGTCAATCTATACAGACATTAAATAATACACTTATCCATTTACCAAAGATAAGCAAAAGTGCTGTAAATAAACTATGACTTGTCTAAGGTAATATAAGCAAATAATTAGGATTGCTAAATAAATAATTAAAAATAAAAATTCTAATTGCTGTAATTATAAGGCAAGTTATGAAATAATTGTTAGTCTTGTTTCTTCCTGCCAAACAAGCTAGTTACAGACTGCTAAAGAGATACAACTAGTAGGTTTTTTTTCTTTAAACGGCAAAATACTCTACCCCATGTTTGGCAGTATCTACCTCACTTTACTGAAAAAAGGCGAAGGGCAGTTTTGCTGGAGGTTGAGTTGCAAGAAAATATATTTGGGTCTGTATTTTAAGTGATATTACATAAAACTAATCACAATTTAAATGTATTATTTAATGCAAAAAATAGTTAATCTAAGCGTTTTTAGTAAAAAATACGACTTTTAAAGATGAAATATAGACCTCATTGCTTCAAGGGATAGATGCAATCCTATTGTGATTTTAATCACTTGCCTATATAACCGGAAATAATTTCCGTAATTACACGGTGACAGTGCATATTAAACTGTACTATTAATTAAGATATAAACATACTTAATTGTCGAAAAAAACATTCATAGACAGAAAGCTCTAGCGATTTCGGCTAAAGTATCAGCATCCGAAAGAGAAGTAAGCTGCTGATAGAATTATTTTTGTTGAATGAGTCAAAGGTGACTAGATTTAAAGAATAAATGCCCCTTGGCAATGAGAAACTATATTGAATCAATTTTCGTCTAGTCTATTTCAGAGAAAATACTAGGTAACATTCTGTCAGTTGAAAATTTAACTTTTTCTTAAAAAGGAAATAATAGCAACAGGCAGTAAAATATATTTTATCAAGAGTAGAACTAATAGTTTCCCAGATTCTTTTTTTAAAGATACCCCACCCTTGTAAGTAGTTTTGTATGTTAATCAAACAATTGACTTAAGTTGTAAATTATACAGATTTGCTGTCACAAAGTCTGGCTAAAAAAACTTCAGTCTGCTAAAAGTGTAAATTGTAGGTATGAAACTGAGTTCATCTTATTTGAAAAGCTATAAAACTTGAAAGGATAATGCTGCCTTAGCAGTGAACTGAAAAATAGCAACTAATTCAAAACTCCTATTTAAGAGGATTTTGGGGTGTGGTTAATTATCTAATTCTGTTCCTCTCCTTCTTAGAGCTAGCAGTAAGAATGTGGAAGTGTAGAGCTTACCTTTTATAACTGGGTTGAAATTAAACAGTACCAAGTATTGTATATTCAACGCTGTCCAAATCTAGAGCATATAGATTTTAGTTAAAGCAATATAGTCTGTCTTATCAATTCGGAATTCCCGTTAGTACCAATTCCAATTTTCATGATTACCAGAAAGTAACTGGTATCTAAATATCTAATAAAAATGTGCTACAACGTACCGTCATAAGCGTGGTGATGGTTCGATCTTTGAAGGAGCTTTGAGGTGGAAAACAATAAGTCGTTTCTGTGGCCAGAAGGAATATTAATTGCGCTACTTGCTTTAGGTGGTGTTTTTAGTCTTGCTTTTATGATGCTTCTAAGACCAAATGCTTCGGATGCTCAAAGTAGACCAAGTTTAAATATCAAGGATGTATCTGCAAACGTAGGAATTCAGCAGCGCATTGAGAAATTAAAGGCAGCGATGCTTACAAGTTGGCAGCAAGAAGCACAAACAAAGGGTCTAGCTTACCCCATACCATCACGTTTTCAAGGGCAAACTATTAAGGCTGCAAAACTTACTCAGGGTGAGAAAGTGATTGCTCTCACCTTTGATGATGGTCCTTGGCCTCAGACTACAGAGCAAGTGCTAAGTATTCTGAAATCAAATAATATCAAAGGGACGTTTTTTGTAGTCGGGCAGAACCTAAAAAATTATCCAGAGTTAGGAAAGCAAATTGTCGCTCAAGGTCACGTCATTGCCAACCATACTTGGCATCACTGGTATCACTTCTTTAATCAACAAGCAGCTGCTTTTGAAATTGAGCGCACAACAGACTTAATTTATCAAGTTACAGGTGTTAAAACAAATTTGTTCCGACCGCCTGGTGGCAACTTACACAATGGATTATCTGCTTATGCTAAAGGGCAAAAGTATGCTGTGGTGATGTGGTCGGCTGACTCTACAGACTACAAGTTACCAACTGTACCAAAGTTGATCGATAACGTGATTAAAGATTCTAAACCTGGAGGTATTGTGCTAATGCATGATGGTGGTGGTAATCGTTCCAGAACTGTGCAAGCTTTACCAGAAATTATTAACAACCTTAAAAAGCAAGGCTATCGCTTTGTGACTATTCCAGAACTTTTAGAAATAGAAGATACAGATCAAAAGTTGCTTGCTAAGAAAAACTAATAATGAATTATGGGTCATTAGTGAATAGTAATTGGCTACAAACTAAAATTATATTTTTTGGTTAAAATGTATTATCTGTGGATTACAGTTTAGACAAATTACTGCTGTGAGACTAAAAAAAATCAACTTAAAAGTTGATGAATGGTCTTGGTTATTCAGATGAAGGTTTAACCCAGCGATGGAGAGGCAATAACTGTCCAAGTTGCCATATATGTTCCAGCATACTTATTGGAATAGTCAGTAGTGCTATCGGGCACGAACCAGTCAGGAGTCGTCTTCTGCTGTCTAACCTGTTTGTCCAAGCCAATTTGCAGAGAAATATTCTCGGAAACAATTTTTGCCTTTACAGCTTTCAGCAGTTCTTCTAGCAAGTTTTGTAACCATTCTGCCCGAACATACAAATTATGAGATGGATGTTCCCCATAAGCAAAAGGTATAATAAGCACCAAATATCCTTTGTCACTTATTAGTTTGTCCAAGCAGAATTGAACTAGTTCTTGATCGTTATTTTGCTCTAGTGTTTCCTTGTCAACATTATGAAATAGTAAGCCAGCTAGTACGACGGCATCAAATTTTTGATTTCCGGAAGCTAATTCTGGGAGTGCAACCGATAAATTTTTGCAAGTAAACTTCTGGTTAGGGTATAGTTTTGAACAGTATTGAATCGCACCTTCACTGTGGTCTATCCCAAGGTAGTCACACCGCTCAGGTAGATATTTGTTCAAAGCCCCATTGCCACATCCTAAATCTAACAAAGAGAATGAACGTTGCTTAAAAGCCTGATCGAGATACCAAACTGATGGTGTGTATCGGGTAGCATTTTCAGGAGATTCAAAGTATGAATAATAATCATCTTGGAAACGTTCTTCTTCAGAAGTTTTGCGATCGGGAGCTTGCTCTTCTATAAGCATTTTGATAGACAAGTATTACTTGCCTGAAAACTTTTCTATGGCAGTTTACCAGTATTTAGATAATGCCTTCTATACGCAATTAGGTAGATTTCAGGACAGTCCTGATCTCGATTTTACTACTTGGACTTTCACAATATTTGATTGCTCGGTCACTTTGGTGTTCTTATTCTAAAGTTGATCTGTGAGTATTCCCCCTTTTTTAGGGGGAATATTTTTTCTCTCTACGCTCTTTTTAAGAGATAAATTCAGGCGACTGCTTTGTGCATCCATCCAAAGGGGTTTCGCAGAGTATCTGTTTGTGCAGCTTCTCCTACGGGCGAATAGCTTAAGAGAGAGTATGAGAACGGTTACAGCTACTAATGACTGCTTACTAAACTGAACTCAGTCGTTTTGTTTTCAGGATTAGCTTCTGGACTATCAATTTCAGAAGGCGGAACCAACTGCCAAAATTTCGGCAAAAATTCTTGCCAGTTTTGCAGAATTTTCTTCGCCTTTGGTGAACCAGTGCGTTCTGCATGAGTTTGGATTAACTCTTGCAGTTGCTTTGCACCTACTTCGGTAATCACCCGCTGAATTTTGACAATTTCTGGGTTGACTAACTCACGAAATGAGTCGTCTTCATCCAAGAAGTATGCGAGTCCACCAGTCATTCCAGCAGCTACATTACGTCCTACTTTGCCAAGGACGACAATTACACCACCTGTCATGTATTCACAGCAGTGATCCCCAGCGCCTTCAATCACTGCTATGCCTTTGGAATTTCTCACCGCAAATCGTTCTCCTGCTAGACCGTTGGCAAATAACATGCCACCAGTAGCACCATAGAGACAAGTATTGCCAACTATCACGTTTTGTGATGCGTTATAGGTAGCAGCAGTTGGAGGTTTGATGATGATTTCACCACCATGCATCCCTTTACCTACATAGTCGTTTGCTTCTCCTTCCAAGTTCAGAATTATGCCTGGGAGGTTGAAAGCACCAAAGCTTTGCCCAACACTACCTGTGAAGTTGAGATTAATTTGTCCTTCAAAGCCACTGTCACCATATTGAAAAGCGATCGCACCCGCTAATCTTGTGCCCACTGTTCTGTCAGTATTGATAATTGGGTAAGTCTTGGTGACAGTAGACTGATCCCTAATAGCAGCCTGAATGTCAGGATCAGCAAGGAACTTGTCATCCAAAACCACGCCGTTGCTGTGAACTTCTTCATGTACCAACCAGCTACGATTGTCTCTGCTATTTGGTAGCTGAAGTAAACAGTCAAGATTTAGCGATCGCGTTTTGGTGAGATTTACCTCTGGGCGCAGTTTTAATAAATCTGCACGTCCAACGATTTCTGACAAAGAACGGTAGCCAAGTCGGGCTAACAAACTCCGCACTTCTTCAGCAATGAAGTAGAAGAAGTTGACAACTTGTTCCGGTATTCCCGTAAACCGCTTGCGGAGTTCTTCTTTTTGGGAGGCGACACCGACGGGGCAATTATTTGTGTGGCAGATCCGCGCCATGATACAGCCTTCAGCAATCATGGCAATGGAGCCGAAACCAAATTCTTCACCGCCCATCAATGCACCTATTACCACATCCCAACCACTCTTGAGTCCGCCATCTACGCGTAAAATCACGCGATCGCGCAAGCCATTTTCCATCAAGACGCGATGCACTTCGCTTAAACCCAGTTCCCACGGTGAACCAGCATGTTTAATCGAACTTAGTGGCGATGCACCTGTACCACCATCATGTCCAGAAATCTGAATAATATCAGCGTTTGCCTTAGCTACACCAGCCGCGATCGTGCCAATGCCAACTTCTGAAACTAGCTTCACCGACACCTTTGCTTTCGGATTAATTTGGTGCAGATCAAAAATCAGTTGTGCTAGGTCTTCAATGGAATAAATATCGTGGTGCGGTGGTGGCGATATCAGCGTGACGCCTGGTTTGGAGCGTCTTAACATCGCAATGTATTGGCTTACTTTGGGCCCTGGCAGTTGTCCACCTTCCCCAGGCTTTGCACCTTGGGCAATTTTTATTTCAATTTGTTTGGCGTTGACTAGGTACTCTGGGGTGACACCAAAGCGTCCCGATGCAACTTGCTTAATGGCACTATAAGCTCGATCGCCATTCCGCAATCCTTTTAAATGAGGTAGGGTTGGCGAGTGACCAAACTCGTCTACATCATCTAAAACTGTGTAGCGGACTGGATCTTCGCCGCCTTCTCCAGAATTGGATTTACCGCCAATGCGGTTCATGGCGATCGCTAAAGTTTCGTGGGCTTCTCTTGACAAAGCGCCTAAAGACATACCGCCTGTGCAGAAACGCTTGACTATTTCATATACCGATTCCACTTCTTCTAGAGGAACCGACGGGCGATCGCCTTGGAAGTCTAGTAAATCTCGTAAGGCTGTTACTGGTCTGCCTTGGAGGTGCTTTTTGTAAACTTCGTAGTGGTCGTAGTTTTTGCCATCTAGAGCCTTATGCAGCGCCTTAACCATTTCGGGGCTATTCATGTGGTACTCGCCGCCAGGACGGTACTGCACAAAGCCCAGGTTTTCTAACTTCTTGGTCGTTAGTTCTGGGAAAGCTTTGACGTGGAAGGAAAGCACTTCATCAGCAAGTTCGGTAATGCTCAAACCACCGATGCGGGAAGTCGTCCCACGGAATCCCAGGTCGATTAAATCTCCACCAATGCCAATCGCTTCAAAGATTTGGGCTGCTTGATAGCTGGAGAGCAGAGAAATTCCCATTTTGGACAGAATTTTCAGCAAACCTGACTCTACTGCTTTGCGATAGTTTCCTAAAGCTTGTTCTAGGGTGAGGGTGGGAATTTTTTGCACACCCATTAACTTTTGAGTTTTGGGATCAGACCACCAATCACGCACCGTATCTAAAGCCATGTATGGGCAAACTGCGCCAGCACCATAGCCAATCAGACAAGCAAAGTGATGGGTACTCCAACATTGAGCAGTATTCACAATTAGCGATGTTTTCATTCGCAACCCCTCACGAATCAGATGGTGATGCACCGCACCCACTGCTAATAGGGGAGGAATGTAGGTATATTCTTTGTTGAGACTGTCATTGACCCGATCGCGATCGCTTAATATTAAAATCTTTGCACCTGCCCGGACTGATTCAGCTGCTTGTGCTTGTAAAGATTGCACTGCGGCTTTTAGTCCTTCTGGGCCGCTGGCGATCGCAAATAGGGTTGACAACTCAGCCGTGGCAAATCCTGACAGCTTAATTGCCTCTAATTCACTATCAGTTAACACTGGTGATTCGAGTTTCAATCTCCGAGCATATTCTGGCTTAGGTTCTAATAAGTTACCCCGTTCACCCAGTTCAACTTTTAGCGACATCACTAGCTTTTCCCGCAGCGGATCGATCGCCGGGTTCGTCACCTGAGCAAAGCGCTGTTTGAAATAGTCATAAAGCAGGTGGGGCTTTTGTGACAGCACCGCTAAAGGAATATCATCACCCATACAGAAAGTCGGTTCTGAACCGGCGATCGCCATTGGATGAATCACCATTTCTACATCTTCTGTGGTGTAGCCAAAGGCAGTTTGACGCTGAAGTAAGGTTTGCTTGTCAATAGTCAATTGTCCTGAGTCATTTGTCAATTGTCCTTTGCCATTGCCATTTGCTAATGACGGATGACCAATGACCAATGACTTTAATTCTTGACGATGCTGTTGCAGCCATTCTCCATAAGGATGCTGCTTGGCAATGCGTCCTTTTATATCCCAATTCTTCAGCACTTCATGATTTTCTAAATCCACGGCAATCATTTGCCCTGGGCCGAGTCTACCTTTCTCGACAATATCGGCTTCTGGGAAATCCACCACACCAGCTTCCGAAGCTACAACAATGTAATCATCTTTGGTGATTGCGTAGCGAGCTGGTCTTAAACCATTACGATCTAAAGTTGCACCAACTTTTTTGCCATCGCTGAATACTAAAAGTGCTGGCCCGTCCCAAGCTTCTTGCAAACCACTGTAATATTCGTAGAAATCAACAATTTCTGGAAATTCACGTAAAGAAGGCTGATTTTGGTAAGCTTCTGGAACCATAATCATTAAAGCTTCCAAGGGGGTGCGTCCAGAGCAAACCAGCAATTCCACGACGTTATCTAGGGTAGCTGAGTCGCTGTTATCAATGTGAACTAATGGCTTGAGTTCCTGGATGCGATCGCCCCATACAGGATGATTCAGGCTAGCTTCTCGTGCCATCATCCAGTTGATGTTACCCAATAAGGTATTGATTTCGCCGTTGTGACCCAAAAGCCGCATCGGTTGCGCTAGGGGCCACTTGGGCATGGTATTGGTACTAAAGCGGCGGTGATAAACAGCAAAGGCGCTTTTATAAGCTGGATTTTTTAAATCGTCATAAAAGCTGCCCAAGACAGCAGAACGCACCATGCCTTTGTAGACAATTGTGCGACTTGACAACGAACAGATATAAAATTCTTCTGAGATGTTAGTTGCAGCTTTACTAATTCGGCGGCGGGTAATGTACAACTGCCGTTCTAATTCATCACCGCTTTTGTCAACAGAAGCTAACAAAACTTGTTCAATCTGGGGCTGATTTTCTCTTGCTTGTACCCCCAGCAAATCAGATTGCACTGGTACTACTCGCCAACCCAATACAATTAATTTCTCTTCAGCAGCTACTTGCTCGACAGTCGCCCTCGCTTGTTGTGCAGCTTGCTGGTCTTGTGGTAGAAATATCATTCCCACAGCTATGCGATCGCTAGATGGAAATTCCTTCCCTCTTTGGGCAAAGTCTTGTTGGAACAGTTCCCAAGGGATAGCTGTCAAGACTCCAGCACCATCACCAGAGTCGCGATCGGCGCTACAACCTCCCCGATGTTCTAAACAGGCTAAAGCAGCTAAGGCTTTTTCGACAATTTCATGGCTGGTATGATTTTGGCGATGAGCAATAAAACCTACACCACAGGCATCTCGTTCCTCTATTAACCACTTTTGCCCCTGATAGGTATCTCTTGAGTTGATATTCGCTGTGATTTTCTGGTCTTGATTCATCGGTTTATTATTCATACCCTGTTCCTGAAGTATTGAGTTACCAATTTTGCCACTACATTGTGGGAAAAAATTTCTAAATTCAGCGATGGAAAAATATATAAGCACCGAAATTTAGGGAAAAAAAATTTTAACTTCGGTTTTCCTTTATCAGTTCTCCCGTGTTAAAATGATTGCGTGTTTTTTATGTGTTTATGCGGTGTTAGACAATTTACCTCCGCCAAGACATTATTTTTGCCCTGACAGTTTCTTTTTTATATTTTGAAGTTAAGTATTTTCTCAATCCCTTTTTTCCAGATGCACACTAGCTACTCATGGAGCCTATTTCGGCTCACCTGAAACAAAACTAAAATTGAACGCTGCACTATTTTTTAAAGCCAAAGCCCAGATAATTCGTAATTGCTCGTGACAATCAAGAACTCACTCTAAGCAGTCGCGTTGCGTTTCTTAGAGAAGCTATGCTAAAAGCTTTACGCTACGCTACCTTAATTCGTGGTTGCAATCAGTGAGGGGTTCTACCCTCCATTGTTTTGTTAACCATTGAATTAAAAATTGAGTCTGAGCTGGTGTACCCTTTTAATTACGAATTAGTAATTATTTGGTTATCCCGATCCAGCAATAAAATCAGCGTATTACAATATATACCCATTTGACAATTCCCAAATATTGTTGTTGTCTAGAATTTTGCCGCTTACCAGTTGCTGTATGTATTACTATTAACTAGACATTACTGAAGCAATAACAGTAGCAACGTTCAGTTAGGATTAAATATCTTAATCCAATTTTGATAACCAAAACTACCGTATATAGTGTGGTTAGAATTAGTGGGAGTTAAAAAACTTGATTGCAGTGGCTTTAGCGTCTAAATAAATTTGTGTCTAAAAGAGATAACTAGCCAATATATAGATTACCATATTTATTCAAAAATAAAGTCATGTTTTCTTTATATTTCCAAATAATTGGTTAGTTTAGACCTTGGGTGATAGTTTTCCAAAGTACCTAGTAAATTATGGTAAAAATGCCGAATTGTTGCCAATCAGAGATTAGCGACGGCTCTACAAACGCCAAGGGCGATCGCAGATTTTTCCGGGCTACTGTGTCACCAATACTTTTGACAGTAGTGTGCTTAACCACTACCTGTGCTACCAACGCCCAAGAGTCCCCAAAAACCACCAAATCAACACCTAGATTAATTTCTCAGTCGGCTGCACCTCCTTTAACAGGTGTAGCATCCTCTGGTAATCAAATTTCCCTCAATGGTCGTACTTTACCAGGAACTTGGTTACAGCGGCCTGGAAAATCTGGCCAGGTGACAACCAATATCAGTGATGGGGCATTTAGGCAATTAATTGGAGTAAATTTCTTAAACAGTAGTAATTCAGCGAAGCAACCAATACAGTGGTTTTCGTCGGTGACAACGCCACTGGTTTTATCCACCAGACTACTAGGAGCATATCGCTATCTGGATATTAGCAATTTTGCTCAAACATCTGGATGGGAAATCCGAACCAATGGCAACACTTTGCTGATTTCTACCCCAAAAACACAAATCACAAATATTATTCAGAGTCAGCAACCTCCAGAAGCGAGTACCCCTTTGCAACAGACTCGGATTATTGTCGATTTAGATCGTCCCACTCCCTGGCAAGTTGTACAAGGGTCAGCGATCGCAAAATTGCAAACTCCTTCCTCCGATCCAGATACGCCAACTCCAAAATCCACTGCACCGCCAAATAGACAGTGGACAATTACTCTGGATGGAATCGCTGACCCCGTTTTGATAGAACGCTATACCCCCCAGCCACCAGCAGCACCACCAACATTGCTGCCAAACTTGCTCAAACAATTATCACCAGCTACACCAACACAACCAATACCACCAGCCCCTGAACCGCTCATTCAAAAAGTAGAGGTGGTGAAAAACCAAACGATTATTAGTCTGAGCGTTCCCTTTGGTCTATCGCCTCAAGTTAGTACTGTAGATAACCCCAATCGCCTGATTATCAATATTCGACCCGATCCTCTAGAAGAACGAGATATTACTTGGGCCCCAGGATTGCGCTGGCGACAGCATTATGTCAACTTAGGCACAGAACGCTTTCCAGTCGTTTGGTTAGAAGTTAATCCTCGTAAATTTGGGCTAACGTTGAAACCTATGTGGGCTAGTCCTGATGGGCTTGCGGGTACTGCTCCCTTAATTCAAACAGCACAACGTTACTTAGCAATAGCTGGAATTAATGGTGGTTATTTTAACCGTAATAATAAATTGCCATTGGGTGCGATTCGTCGAGATAGTCAATGGTTATCAGGCCCGATTCTGAATCGAGGTGCGATCGCTTGGAATAATTCAGGCCAATTTTACTTCGGTCGTCTCACCTTGGAAGAAACTTTAATTACGGCAAATGACCAACGCCTACCAATTCTGTTTTTCAACAGTGGCTACGTCCAGAGTGGTATTGCTCGTTACACCTCAGCTTGGGGATCAACTTACACACCCCTGACAGATAACGAAATTATCTTAGTAGTAGAAAAAGACCAAATTACTAATCAGTTACCAGGCGGTAAAGTTGGTGCTACAGCGGTTCCGATTCCCCAGGATGGCTACCTGCTAACTTTACGCGCTAACGCTACTACTGCTGCTTCCCAGCTACCTATTGGAAGCGCAGTAAGTCTTTCCAGCACCACTACTCCAGCTGATTTTAGTCGTTATCCCCACATTATCGGTGCTGGGCCGCTATTAGTCCAAAATCGTCAAATTGTCCTTGATGCCAAAGGCGAAAAATTCAGCAATGCCTTTATTGCCGAAAAGGCTATTCGTAGCGGTATTTGCACAACGGCAACAGGCACACTGATGATTACTGCCACACATAATCGTGTTGGCGGTTATGGGCCTAATTTGGCAGAACATGCTCAATTGATGCAACAGATGGGCTGTGTGGATGCTTTAAATTTGGATGGCGGTAGTTCTACCAGCCTTTATTTAGGAGGGCAACTACTCGACCGATCGCCCAGTACCGCTGCTCGTGTTCATAACGGAATTGGTATTTTCTTGCAACCACGAAAATGAAGGAATAGGGGAAAAACTTAATCCCCAATTCCAGTCACTTTTTAAAGTTTAGAACAAGCTGTCATTTTGCTTGATGAAGACTTGGTGTAGACATCAGAATTTTAGTAGTGATGGTTTACACCATAAGGGTTGATTTTGCTATGTTTATCAAAGTGCGACAAAATTGCTGATTTTTAAGGTTGCAAGATAGCGCCAGATTTTTTATCAATAATTAAGAGTACCAACGGTTTGTTATGTCTTCAAATGAGGTAACTATGGCTCGATATCAAGAAACTACACAGACTGAAACTCTACACCTACCTCCAACCATAACTTCCAGGGGCGTTGCTGCAACTGAATTACGTCCTTGGGGTGCTTTTACAGTTTTGGAAGAAGGGCGCGGATACAAAATTAAGCGCATCGAAGTTAAGCCTGGACACCGCCTCAGTCTACAAATGCACCATCATCGCAGCGAACATTGGATCGTCGTCTCTGGTACAGCTAGAGTAGTTTGTGGTGAGAAAGAAGTACTACTAAGCAATAATGAGTCAACATACGTACCCCAATGTACGTCTCATCGTTTAGAGAATCCTGGCGTGATCCCCTTGATATTGATTGAAGTCCAAAATGGCGAATACTTGGGAGAAGATGATATTATCCGCTACCAAGATGACTATGCCCGTACCAAAGATTAAAACCAAAAGAACGCAATTAAAGCTTTAATCCCAAAGCTAAATACATTTTTGTGTAAACCGTCTTTGTAAACGAACTACTACACCCCAGAAGTCCCTACCTAGTTAAGGTAGGGACTGAAGCATATTAGTGTTATAAATGTAGTAATAGCGATCGCGCTCATGCCTTGGATAATTTGGAATTTTGCACAGCAAGGGTCAACCTATCTGTAAAATGGAAGATGGGGTATTCAATTGCAAAAAACGAGTTCCATGATTCATCTGAGTCAAGCAGCCGTAAGTGAGATTGGGCGAATAAAGTCCAAGCAGCCAAATGTCTTATTTCGATTGGCAGTAAAACCAGGTGGTTGTTCCGGGTTCTTTTATGATATGTCCTTCGATGAAGCAATAAAAGTTGACGACCAGGTTTTTGATTTGGATGAGATTCAAATAGTCATAGATGGCGCAAGCTTAAATTACCTCAATGGTTTGAGAGTTGATTATTCAGAAGACTTAATGGGTGGTGGTTTTCGCTTCCACAATCCCCAGGCGATCGCTACCTGTGGCTGTGGCAATTCCTTCTCCTTGAGTCATTAGTGATTGAACAATTAGTCAAAAAACAGATGTTCAATCCTAAGGAAAAATAACAATTGACATAAAGCGATAAAAAAAGATATAATCAGGATTTGTTAAAACTTAGACCATAAGCAGCTTTACGCGCTGTAACTCATGCCAACAATACAGCAGCTAATACGAAATGAGCGCGAACAAGCGCGTCAGAAAACCAAGTCCCCTGCTCTGAAACAATGTCCCCAACGTCGGGGAGTTTGTACCAGAGTATACACGACCACACCAAAAAAGCCTAACTCAGCCCTACGCAAAGTAGCAAGAGTCAGACTTACCTCTGGATTTGAAGTCACAGCTTACATTCCAGGGATTGGTCACAACTTACAAGAACACTCAGTTGTGATGATTCGTGGCGGTCGGGTTAAGGATCTACCAGGCGTGAGATACCACATTATCCGTGGCACCCTAGATACAGCCGGAGTCAAAGACCGCAAGCAAGGCCGTTCCAAGTATGGAACCAAGCGTCCTAAAGAAGCGAAAAAATAGGATTAGGCGATTAATCGCATCCAACACGATTAATCGTCTACCTTAAAAACGCCCAAGGGCAAAAGAAGGAGCGCCGTCTTTGTTCTAAAGGTAGTGATGAAGGCTGCTAAAGTCAGTTTCAAAAAATCAAGCAAGCTACATCTACACTAAGCGAGCAAGTGTAGAAGTTCTGAGGAGGAAAATGCTGTAATCTACAGCTAATTTCTCAGCTGAACATTAAAGTTAATAATCTTGTCGCCTTGAGTATTTCGTTGCAGGTAGTTAAGTCAAACAATTCTTGATTTTAGACTTCGGCTACGCTCAGTCGAACGATTTGCGGTTTTGGATTGGTCGAACCCACAAGGGAATTAGGCTTACAAACTTTTGATTTGTTCAGATCATTGCGATCAGAATATATACCGAAAACTTTTAATCCAAAATTAAAAATCAAAAATCAAGAATTGGCAGTAAATTAAGTCAGCCTTGCTGCAACGGTCGAAAAAAATTGAGGAAGTCTGAGGGTTGGGTTCTACCGCTTTTAGTTTCCGGTGTCTGATAGCATATAATTTCGTTGCCAATTCCGAATTAAAGGTGAAGTATGTCTCGTCGTGGTGTTATTCAAAGGCGCCCAGTTCCGTCTGACTCCGTATATAACAGTCGCCTTGTGAGCATGATTATCAGACGGATCATGCGTCATGGCAAAAAATCACTTGCCGCACGCATTGTTTATGATGCATTAAAAACTATTGAAGAACGCACTGGTGCTGGTGCCTTAGAAACCTTTGAAAGAGCAGTGCGAAATGCCACGCCTTTAGTAGAAGTAAAGGCTCGGCGAGTTGGTGGAGCAACCTACCAAGTACCAATGGAAGTGCGTACAGAACGGGGCACGACCCTAGCACTGCGTTGGTTAGTGCAATATTCTCGGTCAAGACCAGGCCGTACAATGGCCAGCAAATTGGCAAATGAGTTAATGGATGCTGCCAACGAAACTGGCAATGCTATTCGCAAACGTGAAGAAACGCACCGGATGGCAGAAGCTAACAAAGCATTCGCACACTATCGCTACTAAGTAAAAAAGCGATATATCACATTGCCGAAGCGGTATATCGTAGATTTACAAAAAAAGACGGTTTTCCGTAAAAGTATAGAATCTTAACAAAGAGTAATATACAAGATATCATGAGGCAAAAACGATAGGAGGCACCTGTGGCACGCACGATCCCGCTAGAGAAAGTACGCAACATTGGTATTGCGGCGCATATAGATGCGGGCAAAACAACAACAACAGAGAGAATATTATTTTACTCTGGGATAATTCATAAAATTGGCGAAGTTCATGAAGGAACTGCCGTCACAGACTGGATGGAGCAGGAGCGGGAGCGGGGAATTACCATTACTGCCGCTGCAATCAGTACCAGTTGGAAAGATCATCAAATTAACATTATCGATACTCCGGGTCACGTAGACTTCACAATTGAAGTTGAGCGTTCCATGCGCGTGTTGGATGGTGTAATCGCAGTATTTTGTTCTGTGGGTGGCGTGCAACCGCAGTCTGAGACAGTGTGGCGTCAAGCAGAACGCTACAAAGTTCCTCGGATAGCCTTTATCAACAAGATGGATCGCACCGGAGCGAACTTTTATAAAGTTCACGACCAAATCCGCGATCGCCTGCGGGCCAATGCGATCGCTATTCAACTACCAATTGGTAGTGAAAATGACTTCCGAGGTATCGTTGACCTAGTACGGATGCGTGCGTATATTTACGCCAATGACCAAGGAACCGATATCCAGGAAACCGATATCCCGGAAGAATTGCAAGCGCAGGTAGAAGAACACCGCACCAAGCTAATAGAAGCCGCAGCAGAGACCGATGATGCTCTGATGAATAAGTACTTCGAGGGCGAAGAACTTACAGAACAGGAAGTTCGGACTGCCCTGCGGAAAGGCACAATTGCGGGGACAATTGTACCAGTACTTTGCGGTTCGGCATTCAAAAACAAAGGCGTGCAGTTGATGCTGGATGCCGTTGTCGATTACCTGCCAGCGCCAAGTGAAGTACCGCCAATTCAAGGCTTATTGCCCAATGGCGATACTGTTGAGCGGCGGGCTGATGACAACGAACCCCTAGCGGCTCTGGCATTCAAGATTATGGCTGACCCTTACGGTCGCCTGACATTTGTTCGTGTTTATTCTGGTGTTCTGAAAAAGGGCAGCTACGTTCTCAACGCTAGTAAGAATAAAAAAGAACGGATTTCCCGCTTAGTTCTCATGAAGGCAGATGACCGACAAGACGTCGATGAACTGCGAGCGGGTGATTTGGGAGCAGCTTTGGGATTGAAAGACACCTTGACAGGTGACACGCTTTGTGATGATGGATCGCCAGTAATTCTGGAATCCCTATTCATTCCTGAGCCTGTGATCTCGGTGGCGGTTGAACCCAAAACCAAAAACGACATGGACAAACTGTCCAAAGCTCTGCAATCTCTCTCAGAAGAAGACCCCACCTTCCGTGTCCGCGTCGATCCCGAAACCAACCAAACCGTGATCGCGGGGATGGGAGAGCTACACCTAGAAATTTTAGTAGACCGGATGTTACGAGAATTCAAGGTGGAAGCGAATGTAGGTGCGCCACAAGTAGCTTACCGAGAAACAATTCGGAAAGCTGTAAACAAAGTTGAGGGCAAATTCATCCGCCAAAGTGGTGGTAAAGGTCAATACGGTCACGTTGTGATCAATTTGGAACCTGGAGACCCCGGTACTGGCTTTGAATTCGTTTCCAAAATTGCCGGCGGTTCAGTACCTAAAGAGTACGTTGGCCCCGCAGAACAAGGAATGAAAGAAAGCTGTGAATCCGGTGTTCTAGCTGGATATCCATTGATTGACGTCAAAGCGACGCTAATTGATGGGTCATACCACGATGTAGACTCTTCGGAAATGGCTTTTAAAATCGCCGGCTCAATGGCGATGAAAGAGGCTGTGTTGAAAGCTTCACCCGTCCTCTTAGAGCCTATGATGAAAGTTGAGGTTGAAGTTCCTGAAGACTATATCGGGAACGTCATTGGCGACCTCATCGCCCGCCGAGGGCAGATTGAAAGCCAAAGCACCGAACAGGGACTTGCTAAGGTCGCATCCAAAGTTCCACTGGCGACCATGTTTGGCTACGCCACTGATATCCGGTCAAAAACGCAAGGTCGGGGTATCTTCACGATGGAGTTCAGCCACTACGAAGAGGTGCCTCGCAGCGTAGCTGAAACTATCATTGCAAAAAGCAAAGGGAACGCTTAGTTAAAATAAGGAAATGAGTATTCATGGCACGCGCAAAGTTTGAAAGGAATAAACCCCACATCAATATCGGTACAGTTGGCCACGTTGACCACGGTAAAACTACCTTGACAGCAGCCATCACCATGACCTTGGCAGCTATGGGTCAGGCTGTAGCTAAGGGCTACGACCAAATTGATAATGCCCCAGAAGAAAAGGCACGGGGTATTACCATCAATACCGCTCACGTAGAGTATGAAACTGCAAATCGCCACTACGCTCACGTAGACTGTCCAGGACACGCTGATTATGTGAAGAACATGATCACCGGTGCTGCACAGATGGACGGAGGTATCCTTGTAGTTGCTGCTACCGATGGGCCTATGCCCCAAACCCGCGAACACATTCTGTTGGCAAAACAGGTTGGTGTTCCCAGTCTGGTTGTCTTCTTGAACAAAGAAGACTTGATGGATGACCCAGAACTCTTGGAACTAGTGGAACTAGAACTGAGAGAACTGTTAAGCAGCTATGATTTCCCTGGCGATGATATCCCTATTATCAAAGGCTCTGGTCTGCAAGCTCTGGAAGCAATGACCAAGAATCCCAAGACCCAACGCGGAGAAAATCCTTGGGTAGACAAAATCTATGAACTGATGGATGCTGTAGATTCTTACATCCCCACACCTGAGCGGGATGTTGATAAACCCTTCCTGATGGCTGTAGAAGACGTGTTCTCAATCACAGGTCGTGGTACTGTTGCCACTGGTCGGATTGAACGGGGTGTAGTTAAAGTTGGCGATAACGTTGAACTAGTGGGTATCAGAGATACTCGCGCTACTACCGTAACTGGAATTGAAATGTTCAAGAAGAGTCTTGAGCAAGGTATGGCTGGAGATAACGCTGGCGTACTACTCCGGGGTATCCAGAAGGCTGATATTGAACGGGGTATGGTAATTGCCAAACCAGGTTCAATTAAACCTCATAATGAATTTGAAGGTGAAGTGTACGTCCTAACAGAAAAAGAAGGTGGTCGTAAGACTCCATTTTTCGCTGGCTACCGTCCCCAGTTCTATGTGCGGACAACCGATGTAACTGGCACTATCAAAGCCTACACTTCCGATGAAGGCAAAGAAGTAGAAATGGTGATGCCAGGCGATCGCATCAAGATGACAGTAGAATTGATCAACGCGATCGCGATTGAACAAGGAATGCGCTTCGCTATCCGCGAAGGTGGTCGCACCATCGGTGCTGGTGTCGTCTCCAAAATTATCAAGTAGCACCTTTTTGCTCATAACAAAGGAGCAGAGATGGTATAGTGCCTCTCTGCTCCTTTCTCTTCCTTTTTAATTAAAGAGAGTAGGGAGTAGGAAGAAGCCAAGCAATTTTGTCTCCCTTAACCCCCACTCCCCACTCTTGTACAGACGCGATTAATCGCGTCTCTCCCCATTCCCCATTCCCCTAATTACGCAGAACCTGGAAAATTAAAGATGGCAACTCTACAGCAGCAGAAAATTAGAATTCGCTTACAAGCTTTTGATCGACGCTTATTAGACACATCTTGCGAGAAGATTGTAGATACAGCTAACCGCACCAATGCTACAGCCGTAGGTCCAATTCCTTTACCAACAAAACGCCGGATCTATTGTGTGCTGCGATCGCCTCACGTAGATAAAGATTCACGGGAACACTTTGAAACCCGTACTCATCGCCGGATTATTGATATTTACCAGCCCTCTTCTAAGACTATTGATGCCTTGATGAAATTGGATCTACCATCAGGTGTAGATATTGAAGTCAAACTTTAATTTAGTCATTAGTACTCAGACAAACGACAAAAGACAAATACAATAGTATAATTTTTTACACAGCCCTGAAGAAATATATCTCAGGGCTTTTATTTAGCTAGGAAACAAATGATAGAATGTAGATAAAGTACGGGAAAAGCAGAGAAAAAGAAATTTTAAAGATTAAGTTTATACCAAGATAACAATGACATCATCTTCTAAAATTGCAGTTCGTGAACTACCTCTGTTCCCGTTACCCGAAGTAGTTCTGTTTCCTACCAGACCATTGCCTCTGCACATCTTTGAATTTCGCTACCGAATCATGATGAACACGATTTTGGAGAGCGATCGCAGGTTCGGTGTTTTGATGTTTGATCCAGTCAAAGGTACAATTGCAAACACTGGTTGCTGTGCTGAAATCATTCATCACCAAAGGCTACCAGACGATCGGATCAAGATGATGACTTTAGGGCAGCAAAGATTTCGTGTATTAGAGTATGTTCGTGAAAAGCCATATCGCGTTGGCTTAGTTGAATGGATTGAAGACCAACCACCGACTAAAGATTTGCGACCCTTATCAACTGAAGTAGAACAACTACTGCGAGATGTGGTGCGTCTGTCAGCTAAATTAACCGAACAAAATATTGAATTGCCAGAAGATTTGCCCGATCTACCGACAGAGTTATCTTATTGGGTAGCTAGTAATCTTTATGGTGTCGCCGCAGAGCAGCAATTATTGTTAGAAATGCAAGATACTGTGACTCGTCTAGAGCGGGAAGCAGAAATTTTAACTTCTACTCGGAATCACTTGGCAGCTCGCGCTGTTCTCAAAGATACATTTAGTGAAAAGTGAGGAGTTAGGAGTTAAGAGTGAGGAGTTAGGAAGAAAAAACAAAAATAAAAAATCGACAACTTATAAGTTATATTTACTAGCTGATAACTAGTAAATCTTAAATGATAACTCTTAACAAATAACTTCTAACTTTTTAAGTAACGGCCGCGATCGGTAAAACATTGTAAGCGCCAAGAATTTTTAAAATCTCTGTGTGGGTAGTTAATTCTGCTAAAGCAGATTGCATTTGTGCTTCCTTGACATCTGCTTCTAAATCCATGAAAAACAAGTATTCGCCTAGCGATCGCTTCGTCGGACGAGATTCAATCCGGCTGAGGTTAACCCCTAGTTGAGCAAATATTTGCAATGGTTTGACTAATGCTCCGGGTGTGTTGGCAGGCATACTAAAAGCCAGCGATGTGTGACTAGCAGGCGCTTTTGTTGCCTGGTATCCAGCGTCCAGTTCACCCTGACTTACTACCCAAAAACGAGTAAAGTTTTCTGGATAGTCGTTGATGTTACTGGCAAGTATCGGCAATTTGTAGAGTTGAGCGGCTCTACTAGAAGCGATCGCTGCTGTTGTTGTCTCTTGCTCCAATCGCTGTAGTGCTTCGGTTGTAGAATTGCTGGGAATAATCTGTACAGTCGGCAAAAACTTCTCTAACCATCCCTGACATTGTGCCAAAGCTTGCGGGTGAGAGTAAACAGTTTTAATACTATCTAAATTAGACGCACAAGAAATTAACATATGGGCAATGGGTAATACCAAAGCCAACTGAATTCGCAAACTGTCCAACAGCCAAAGTGTATCCAGTGTTGTAGTAACACTTCCTTCAATAGAATTTTCCACTGGTACAACAGCCAACTGCGCTTGACCATTCGCAACGGCATGCAGTGATTGGGAAATGCTGGGATAGGGGCATAATCTAGCTTCAATTCCCCTATTTTTGCTCAACCAGTTGGCATAAAAAATAGTTGCTTGTTCTGCATAAGTACCGGGAGGCCCTAAATGTGCGATCGATAAAGTCATACTTTTAGCCTTGAATTGCGAGTTTAATGCCTAAACAAAGATTATGATATTTTGGTTTGGCAAATATATCCAACATTTACTCTTACTAAACACTGTTATCTCTAAAATTTACGCACTAAAGGGATAGAAGGAAATATGTATCCAAGAAAACAAGTTATGGAAATTAGTCTTCTAGCAGATAGATTTCCTAGTAGTTTTTTTTACTAAATCCCTCTGAAGATTTAAGAGCAATGATATTGGTTTCTACCCAAATAAATAAGCATATTCTTGATTTTGTGTCAAGCGTTAAATCCTAATCTATATTTCTTGAACTCAGGATAGAATGAGCGCAACAACTTTTTGCTAATGACGTATAGCAGATAAGCAACAATCGTTTTTCTAGTCAATAAATTTTGTACTTTTCTAATAATCAGAACTAAGTTGTTAAAAAATATTAAAATTAAGAAACAGATATTTTTATTAGCTCATGGCTACCCGGTTTACTGCCTCCCAATCGGTTGAAATCGCTGTTCCAGAGCAGCCTATTCCCATTCAGCACTACTTGCGTCAGCCTCAACGTCTGGTTAAGGCTTTGGTTGACAATAGCCGGATTCAGCAGCTTTCTGAGGAAGTATTTCGTTTGAAAATGCGTCCGCTAACTTTTATGTCATTGAGTATTCAACCTACTGTAGACATGAGAGTCTGGGCAGAATCAAATGGAATAATTTATTTGCGATCGCTCAACTGTGAAATTTTAGGTTTCGAGTATATTAACCAGCGTTTTGCTCTCAATTTAAAAGGGTATTTGTCTCCCAAAGAATTTAGCACTGGCACTCGCCTGCAAGGAAAAGCTGATTTAGAAGTAGTGGTGGATTTTCCACCGCCATTTTCCTTTACTCCTAAGCCGATTTTAGAAGCTACTGGCAATGGTTTGCTTAAAAGTGTACTGTTGTCGGTCAAGCAACGGTTATTGAATCAACTTTTGACGGATTATCGCTACTGGGTGATATCACAAACCAAAGATAGAGGACTTGACAGTGATAGTACTGAATTACCAATCCTGAATGCTGAGTAATTTGTTAACAAACAGAATTCAGGAGTCAGGAGCCAGAATACCCTTTCAGGGAAGCAAGCTACAGAATTGAATTCTGTAATTAGTAGAAGGTCTGTAGCTTGCTTCCCACAGCTTATCCCCTACTAAACTAATTGATTCTGAATTCTGTATTCTTCTTCAATCACTCAACACTCAGACCTTTGATTTGGCAAGGACGAAAAGACTGACGATGTAGGGGCGAGGGCCCATATTGTTGCAGAGCCAGCAAATGCTGCTGGCTTCCATAACCCTTGTTACACTCTAGGCTGTACATAGGGTATTTTAATGCTAGGCGCAGTACCAGATCGTCACGCCAAACCTTGGCAACAATACTAGCAGAGGCAATAGCGAGCGATCGCTCGTCCCCTTTAACTATTGTTTGTTGCGGCAATAGCAAATCTTTGATTGACTGATTGCCGTCAATCAAGCAAAGTGCAGGCTGTACCTTTAACTTCAGCACAGCCCGCTTCATTGCTAACAACGTCGCTTGCAAAATATTTATCTTGTCAATTTCGGCAGTAGAAGCAAACCCAATTTTCCAGTCTATAGCCAGCGCACAAATTTGCTGCGCTAGTTGAGTTCTCCGAGAACTAGACAACTTTTTACTGTCTTTGATTTTAGCTGCCATCAGTATTGGCAAAGCGCGATCTGGTAAGATCACTGCCGCTGCCACCACAGGGCCAAATAGAGCACCTCGCCCTACTTCGTCCACACCTGCAACCAACCCTGGAATTTCTGACAAGGTAGAAAACTCCAACCAAGTGGATTGTTCCAAAGGCGTTGGCAATATTTCTACCATAAAGCAAATTAATTATCCTCGATCGCTGAGGAACGGCGGCGGCGGCGACGGCTGGCAGTGGCGCTGCTATTAGCTTCGCTTTCATCTGCGATTTCGTTCGCGGCGGCGGCTTTCGCAGACAAGCGTCCCGAAGAATTCACACTCAACTCCGATGGTTCAGTTGTCTCTTCGATCAAAGATTTCTGTTCTAGCTCAATAACTTTTGGTGTCGGTATTTTGCTTGCAGTTATTTCAGGTGTTGCCTTTTGGGCAATAGTGATTATTTCAGGTGTTGCTTTTTGGACAATAGGTGATTCTGAGGTTGATTCAATTGGGGTCGTTGGCTGTTGACCGGGCTGAATCACATTAATAATTACAGACTTGGTATTTTTCACCTCTTGCTCTAACTTCACCAACGGAGATATTCCCATTAAGGCAAATATATCCTGTTCTTGGAGGCTCATTTCTACAGTTCTAATCTCCGGTGGTTCTACCACTGGCTTAACTGGTTCTGCCTTGATAATTTTAGTGCGTTCTACTCTTTCACTCCAGCCTGGTTTACCAAGGGTGGGCGAGGGAATTTCTGGTGCAACTCCTAGTTCTGGTTCTACATCCAGGTCTAAATCTGGCTCGTTAACAAAAGCGAGGGGATTGGGAACAATCCGAGCTTCATCTTTGCCGTTTAATCCATTGACACCAATTCGACTGCGGCGAGTCCGGGTACGGCGCTTATCATTCAGTTCTTGATAACTAGGATGATTGATCAGATTTAGGTTGCTCAATTCCGAGTCGCCGTCAAATGCTTCCCCAAATCCATCATAAGTTTCTCGTGGTTCAGGAATGCGGGCAGATGGCTGACGTGGTTCTCGGTGAGGCAAGGATACAAAACGTTCGCGCTCTGGTGTCTCTGCCGGTATTGGCAATCGGTTTTCAATTTCTCCAGGCAGACGCACAGTATGTCCTAAACCGCCACAGGTGGGGCAAGTTTCACCAAACAATTCATAAATATTTTGACCCTGACGTTTTCGGGTCAATTCTACTAAACCAAGTTCGGTAAGTTGGGCAATCTGGGGACGAGCTTTGTCTGCTTTGAGTGCTTTATTAAAGTGTTCGAGTACTTGCAGTTGGTCGCGTCGCGATTCCATATCGATAAAATCAACGACGATCACCCCGGCGATATTTCGCAGACGCAACTGACGAGCAATTTCTGTTGCTGCTTCGCAGTTTGTCCACAAAACTGTTTCTCTAGCTGTTGCCGATCGCGTAAACGAACCAGAGTTAACATCGATTACGGTTAATGCCTCCGTCGGCTCGATGATAATGTAACCGCCAGAAGGTAGGTCTACCCTTGGTTTCAGGGCTTCTCTAATCGCAGCAGTGATGCGGAAGTATTCTAAAATTGGGGAGCGATCACGATGATGGTCAATTAACAATCCCTGCGGTGTTTGACCGCCACTCCAATTCTGCAAGTACTGTTTGACGCGCTTCAATCCAGTACTAGAATCTACAACAATCCGATTGACATCCGCGCCGTACATATCCCGCAATACGCGCTGGATAAAGTCATCGTCTCGGTTGAGCAGCGCTGGAGCACGGGTGGAATGAGCTTCCTGCTGAATGGCCTCCCATTGCTTTTGCAGCAACTCCAAATCTTCCATAATCGCTTCTTCGGGTTTGCCTTCTGCTTCTGTACGCACAAGCAAACCCATTCCCGCCGGCTTGACCAAAATCGCCAGCGCTCGCAAGCGGTTGCGCTCACTTTCACTTTTAATCCGTCGAGATAAATTTACGCCTCGACCGTAAGGCATCAGTACTACATAGCGTCCAGGTAAGGTGATATTACCCGTGAGCCTGGGGCCTTTTGTCCCCGTTGGCTCTTTCATTACTTGCACCAAAACTTTCTGTTGTGGTGTAAGTAGTTCTGTAATTGCTGCTGCGGTACGCTTGAGCTTCAATGGGCCCAAGTCGGTAACATGAATAAAACCGTTGCGCTCTGGGTCGCCAATATTAACAAAAGCCGCATCTATCCCAGGTAATACGTTTTCTACTACTCCTAAGTAGATATCACCTATTTGATGATGACCCGTAGCAACAACGAGTTCCTGTATTTGATCTTCAGAAAAAACCGCAGCAATTTGGTGCTGCTCCGCGATGATAATTTGTTTCGGCATTCAATTTCCTCAAAAATTGGCAGCACTTATAGGTTTGAGGTTTGTTGTATCAAGTCCGGTTAATTACTTAATAATTCAAAACTAATTGCGTCTCCGCGTCAGTTTTAATCACCAGTGTTTTCTCGGTTTGATATTATACTTTCGCTGCCCTCGCAACCCTCAAAAGGCGCTACTGATAATAAAAATCGCAAATCTGAGCTTCTAAGTTAAATAGCTATTGGCGCTCTTAAGAGCGTTTCTACGGCTGATTATTCCAGAACTGCTGCATATCGTTTAAGCAATTAAATCAACCGTCCGTGGTTGATTTGTGATGCAATACCCTCAAATCTTGAGAGTTCTGAGTTGAAAGTTCTAAATCCTGAGTGAGCATTTTAACTCAGGATGCTTTATTTGAGAGTAACCTACTGAATTCGTTAAGAAAAAGAAACTATTTCTATTTTCCATTCCCTGGATTTATTTTAGGGTTATATTCAGATTTGCCAGTTGCCAACCTGCCTTGAGCGGCTCTAGCCTAAGACAAGCAGCCCTTTGTGCGTCTCGTGAACGTCTACAACAAGTCGGCATAACCGACAGCAGTTGCTTTAACTCTAAAAAAGTAATGCACTAGCTCTTGGGCACTACCTGGATTAGACATTCAGCAGTTGTTTAAAAGCATGGATTTAGAGAAGCTAACCGAGCCTGCTGTTAGTTATTGATTCACAAGGTAGCTATAGAGAGAGTGTGCATTCTTTAATCTGCTTTTTGTTTGTCTAGGATAAAATCCTAGAAGTTGCACTCTAATATCTTTGCTTTCGTCCCCTGAATACCAGGGTAGTGAACCAGCTAATTCAATGCAGCGCCAGAAAATTTCTCTTCACCCTATTCTAACGCAACCTTGCTAAAAATCAATTCCTGTGAGCTGCCATCTTAGGACAACTACTAGCAAGTTGCCCTACAGGGATTATATCCCTAAAATTAGCCGATTGCGGTGGATGTGCAGGAGTTGAAATTCTACACCAGCCACTGTCTCTAGCATAAACAGGATTTGTTCGGGACGCAACACCAAACCGTCTTGGCGATAGCTACCTAGATAACGGATTACAGATGACATAGATTCTGCAACGCAATTGTAGTTTTCTACTAACTCCAGTTCAAATAAGCGATCACGCAGATTTATTAACTGGCTCTTGCCTGATTTAGTTATTTGCTCGTACCAAAGTTCCTCTTTTGCTTTGATTGTATCAATCCAGTTTTGCCATTGTATGGGTGTTGTTTCTGCAAGTGCTGCTACAGTAATTAAATACTCTGCGGACTCTAACAGTTGGGTAGCGGCACTAGCTTTTAAATCTATCTGCTCCACATTATATATAGGTATGTCTGTGGGCATTTCACAAGCCAACTTTCTGAGGAAAGTATCAACTTCCACTGGCACAGTTAACTCAAAATCTGCAATTTCACCGCTACTAGTAGCCCCTAAAGCCAAAGCAGTTGCTAGAGAAAT
Source organism: Nostoc sp. DedQUE09 (assembly GCF_034530915.1). Taxonomy (NCBI): domain Bacteria; kingdom Bacillati; phylum Cyanobacteriota; class Cyanophyceae; order Nostocales; family Nostocaceae; genus Nostoc; species Nostoc sp. DedQUE09. The sequence continues at coordinate 79,938 of NZ_JAVRCE010000015.1, read as the reverse complement.
CCGTGGCATTGGGTGAAAGCCACCAGTGAAAGCAATTGGTAAGCCTGCTCGTCGCACAACTCGGTCAAATAGACGGATTAAATCAAGATGGCTCATCAAAGCCATATTACCTTGTTTGCCAAACCAAACTCGTAGTCTTTGCGCCTTAGTTGTGTTGGGGACAAATTCGCCAGCAAATTTTGGGATAGCAGGTGATTCAATCACGATATTATGCCCAAAGTCAGTGCTACAGACGCCACAATGAGAACAACCTTCAAAAGAGCAGTCGGGTACAATTGTAGCTTCTAGAGCGCGTTGTAAGTCTTCTTGGAGCCACTTTTTGTCAATCCCAGTATCAATATGATCCCAAGGCAGGGGAATATCGAGGGAGTGGGGAGTACTGAGTGGGCTATTCTCCTCTGCTTCTTTGCCCTTTTGCGTCTCTACGTGAAACAAATTCCATTCGCCATTTTCTACTTGGCGGTATTTCCAATCTAAATCAGCTTGGGCGATCGCAGATCCCCAAGCGCCAAAAGCTCGATCTAAATTTTCATACCAGGAATCCATACCTGCACCCAATTCCCAGGCAAGGCGGACTACTTTGCTCAAATTGCGATCGCCTCGTCCCACAAAATCTTCCATTGCCGAAATGCGGACATCGGTAAAATTTACCTTCACTGCCTTGATTCGGCGGAATTCTTGCCGCAACAGGTTTTGTTTGCGCTTAAATTCAGCGGTAGAAACTGAGTGCCACTGGAATGGTGTATGGGGCTTGGGCGTAAAGTTAGAAATCGTCAGGTTAAAGTTTAGAGGTTTTCTGCCCTTGCCTCGACATTCTCGCTGTAGCCAGCTTACCGTTTCAGCAATGCCCAAAACATCAGCATCCGTTTCACCCGGCAAGCCAATCATAAAATACAACTTTATTTTATCCCAGCCTTGCTCCCAAGCGGTTTTCACCCCTCGCAACAATTCTTCATTTGTCAACCCCTTATTCACAATGTCTCGCATCCGCTGAGTACCAGCTTCTGGAGCAAAAGTCAGTCCACCTTGGCGCGTACCTCCCAGGATGTTGGCAATATTCTCATCAAATCTGTCTACCCGTTGGCTTGGTAGAGTCAGAGAAATATTTTCATTTTTTAAGCGATTTTTGATTTCCATCCCCACTGCTGGTAGGGATAAATAATCAGAACAACTCAGAGATAGGAGGGAAAACTCATTGTAACCAGTTGCCCGCATACCCTGTTCAATTGCTTCTACAACCTGATCGGGTTCTACATCCCGTGCTGGTCGAGTCAGCATTCCTGGTTGACAGAAGCGACAGCCACGAGTGCAACCACGCCGAATCTCAATGGTCAAGCGGTCATGCACCGTTTCTACATAAGGAACTAACCCTATGGAATATGCTGGTATGGGAGTTGCAACCCGCCGCAGAATTCGTTTTGGCACGTCTAGACGACGAGGGTGAACTGAGCCATCCTCTGCCATGTCGTAAAACTGAGGCACATATACGCCTGGTATCTGTGCCAAATCCAGTAACAGATGTTCCCGACTTAATCCTGCTTGTTTGCCTTCTTCCAACACCAAACCAATTTCTGGCAGCAGTTCTTCTCCATCTCCAAGGGCGATAAAGTCGAAGAAGTCAGCATAAGGCTCAGGATTTGATGTCGCTGTTTGCCCACCAGCGAAAATCAACGGAAAGGGCGACTGGGTATCAGTAGATTCCTTACCCTCCTGCCCCTCTGCTCCTCTGCTTCCCTGCCTCTCTCGCCACGTCAAGGGAATTCCAGCCAAATCCAACATTTCGAGGATATTAGTTGCACCCAGCTCGTAACTGAGGCTAAAGCCTAAAATGTCGAATTCTGTCAGCGATCGCTTTGACTCTACCGCAAACAACGGCGTATTAGTTTCGCGTAGTTTGGCTGCCAGGTCTTTTCCTGCGAGGTAGGCGCGATCGCACAATTGACGCGGTTGGGCATTCAAGATGTTATAAAGTATGATGTGCCCTAAATTAGATGCACCGACTTCATATACTTCTGGGTAGGTTAAAACCCAACGTATTGCTGCCGTATCCCAAGGTTTGTGTACTGCTAACAGCTCGTTACCTAAGTAACGTGCTGGTTTTAAAATATCCGACGTTATTAATTTTTCAACTGCAACAACCACTGTGCTATCTTCTAGCTACCTTAATTACAGCTACCCAACCCCAACATTAGCATTGAATTAGGTCTTCTAACAGATTTTATCGTTGCAACTTACAACTCCTTTACATAAAGTCCGCTTATTACCTAAACATTTGCGCTTTTACATAAAGTTATGTTTGGGCTAATTCGGCTTCAGCGTCTAATATTTCAAATACCCTATCAAGTTGCGTCAGTTCAAAAATCATTCTAATTTGTGGAGCAACAGCGCGAAGTTGGCAACTTCTTCCTAAAGTAAGAGCCAGCTTGTGTGTAGATAACAATGCCATCAACCCCGCGCTGTCTAACGATTCTACTGCTGCGAGGTCTACTACCAAGATGGAAATCCCATTTTGCGCCAACGCTGTGGTCATATCTCGTTCAAATTCCAAGGCGTTTGCAGCATTTAAACACCCTTGGGGGCGAATAACTGCAATCTTGGGATAGTTAAGCACTGCCTGCATAGTTACATCCTATTAAGAATTTTGAAGCGTCAAGCTAAGGATTATTTGAACATAAACTCTATTTTGTTGCATCGACCATACGTCTTAGCTCTCTTTGCTGAATCTTTATTGCTTTAGTATGTCTGTTTAAAGATTGTTATAATTCCAGGTTAAAATGTGTTTATATATACTTTTTTTTTATGTCAGTTCAAAAACAATCAACTATAGACAGCCATAAAGCAGACAAATTATCAGTAACTATGCTGAGAAACCTTGCTTAGTCTATAACTAGAGCTAATTTAGCCCAGTCTTAACGTTAGGTTAAATCTCGCACTTTAGCGTTGCTGATGGCATACGGCAAAGTCATAGTGAATTATCTATCTAACTAATTAAATTGTGATATATATCACTACTAAGTTAGTATTTGGATCACTCTTTATACTGAGGCTGATCTGGGATGATTAGTGTCATATTACAGTTGGGTTATTACTTATGAGAACTCAGTACGCTATTCGTAAATTGGTAGAAAAAGCTCTTGACATTAAAAAACTAACTCCTGAGATAGAGAATGAAATCAACTCAGAACTAACAGAACTGGGTTACATTTCTGATGTTGATTATGAAGCCCTAGAATTATTAATGGCAGAGATGGATGCTGGACGAATCCAGTTGGTTCCTAGCCTGGGATTTTAGATGCTCTCTACGTTCGCGCAGCTTGTGGTAGACAAAAGTTGTGTGTAGCTTGCTTCTCAAGGATACGAGGACGCCCTAACGTATTCGTAATTAAATTTAGCAAAGGGATACAAAGGCGATATGATTGCTAGTCTTTTTCTATGAGGTTGATTATTTAAATAGTTAAGGTGGCGTAAACTGTGCTAATGAACATCTAGATTGTACATTCGTAGTCAATTTTCATACAGTTCGCTAAATGCTTAAAAAAATTCCTCCCAATCTGTTTGCTGAATTTGTCCACAAGCGGAATGAACTCGTTGCTAAGGGAGTTGATATGATCAATATAGATACTGGCGAGCCAGATAAACTGACTTCTAGTCATATCCTTCAGGTGATGCATGAGGCGATTGACGACGCTGCTAACCACAATTATCCAATTTACGAAGGTACGAAAAAATTTCTGGTACGAAGGATGTAGCAATCGAATTTCACAGTCTTCAACGCATGAAAAATGTTGGTATTCGCTACAGTTGAGGAAGAGACTGGGAATTAGGGATACAACTCTTGGAGAGGCTGCGCCAACAACCAGCGGTAGTTGAATCCCGACTTAGCTCGATTTTTGCGCAGCGATGCACTAAGCGCAGTCGTTGTGTCGAAACTCAGTGCATCGCTGGGAGATGGGAAGACAAGAGGGACAAGGAAGACAAGGAAGAATTATTCAAGAAGTCTCTATGTTGCCTAATCCCCAATCTCCAACCCCTCTTGATATGCTTGCCAAAGTTGGTGAATAAACTGATTCAGTTGCTGCTTTGCGACTGAATCAGCTTCAGTTTTTGGTTCTTTCGCTAAAAGTTGGCTCAAGAAGGTAATTACTTCTGTGTCTAATGCTGGGCGAAATAAATTGGCAGGCCAAAGTAAGTCAGATGCATCTCGCAAATCGGTAATTAGGGGTGATTCTTCTATGAAAGTAACCATTAATAAGGGACGCACCCAGCACAACTGGCGGGAAACTACAAATTGAATGACTTCTGCATACAGGTTCCTGTCGCCATACTCTAGAGACACAATTTGTCCCGGTTGAAGAAAATCTAGGCTCATGTCCATCTTGGGCAGGGGCAAGGATTATTTTGCTTGCAACTTCTTTAATCTTAAAAGTGAAAATGCGCTACGTTTAAGAAAAGCTTCTGTAAGATTAGGGTAGCACTCTTACGGCAGCCATGTCTTAGACATGTGCCTTATCAAGTGGCTACGCAAAACTAATACAACCAATCCCTGCCAGCAAAGGTTTTCCTCGCATAGTATTTGAGCAGAAATACTATAGAATAGGTAAACAACTGTTGAGCGATCGCAAAACAGAGACTTTGTTGTAGTGAAGTAACGAGAAAAGAGCAGAGAGCCGTGTCAGTTGAAACTATTCAAAAGCCTTCCACAACCCGCAAGCTCGCGCCTCGGTATCGCGTTTTGCTCCATAACGACGACTACAACTCTATGGAGCATGTTGTACAGTCGCTAATCGCCACTGTACCAAGCCTTACCCAACCCCAAGCTGTGAGCATCATGATGGAAGCCCATACTAACGGGCTAGCTTTAGTCATTACTTGCGCCCTAGAACACGCTGAGTTTTATTGCGAAACATTGAAAGGTCACGGTTTAAGTAGCACTATTGAACCTGATGAATAGTCATTAGTTATTGGTCATTGGTCATTGGTCAAAATTTAGAGTATTGGCTGGTGACTTACATTGGTATGAAAGAAAACCTTATCCGTTTAGCTGAACGCCCTGCCCCTATCAGGCTGGGCTGTTTTATTTTGACTTTACTGTTGCTATGGTTGCCATTGGCTACACCAATATACTTACTAGTAGATAATTCAAACTTAGAAAGTATATTGACATTGGTATTGTTATATGCGGTATTTATTTTCCTCCTGAGACTATGGGGCAAATATGTCTACCAGCAGTCGCAAATTCTGCGGCATTATGGCTTAGAATTCACGCGGCAAAACGGTGTAGATTTACTGCGTGGGTTGGCTCTGGGGATAATTAATATTCTGATACTTTTTGGGGTAGAAAGTTTGTTGGGTTGGTTGGTGTGGCAACAACCGAAAGTTTTTTTGCTGAAAGTTGTTTTAGAGGGTTTACTTGTTGGGTTAGGTGTTGGATTTGCTGAGGAATTGTTATTCCGAGGCTGGTTGCTAGATGAATTACAACGAAATTACAGCCCGCGTGTGGCACTGTGGACAGATGCAATTGCCTTTGCTACATTGCACTTTATTAAACCATTGGAGGCAATTATTCATACACTGCCGCAATTTCCAGCTTTAGTACTGCTGGGGTTAACGCAGGTATGGGGAAAGCGTTGGCGGAGGGGACGCTTGGGTTTTCCAATTGGTCTACATGGTGGTTTAGTTTGGGGTTACTACATTATTAATGTAGGTAAATTAGTGAAATATTCCGGTCAGGTTCCTGATTGGGTAACTGGTGTGAATAACAACCCCCTGCAAGGAGTGATGGGAGTGTTGTTAATGAGTGTACTAGCTTTGGGGATACGGGGGCGAACTGAGCGATCGCGTCATATATGAAAATAAAAATATTAATCGTATCAGCTTTATTACTCACTTTTATTTCTGGTTGTACAGATTGTGAGGCTAAAAAAACTTCAAATCCGGCTCATGTGAAGCAGTTGCTAACAACTAAAAAATGTCCCAAGTGTGACTTAGGTGGTTCTAATTTAACAAATGCTGATTTGGCTGGAGCAGATTTAAGAGAAGCTGAACTAACAGATGCTAAATTAGATGGTGCAAATTTACAAGGATCTGATCTACGCCAAGCAGAAATGCGATGGACTGATAAATCTGAAGATGATCATGGAGAATCTGGATTCTCAGAAATCGGTGATATCGATTTTAGTTGTAATGTTGATTATAAAGTTTCGTTAGAGAAAGTTAACTTACAATCAGCTAACTTTTCTGATACTAATCTCTCTGGCTTATTTATTTCTGATAGTAATCTCCGTGCTGCGAATTTAAGTGGTGCTAACTTAAAAAGTGCCTACCTTACAGGTTTAGATTTAACGGGAGCAAATCTAAATCAAGCTAATTTATCTTACGCGAGCTTCGGCAATGTTAACCTTCACTCGGCAAACTTACAAAATGCTGATTTAAGCCACAGCGAATTAATCGTCGATGTAGACTTAAGAAATGTAGATATGAGTGGTGCTAGATTAAATGTCGCAAAATTGGATGGAAATGATTTAAGAGATGCAAATCTCCGTGATGTTGACTTTACTCAAAGTAGCGTAGATAGAACAGACTTTCGTCATACTAAAAATCTCACAACCGAGCAGATTAAATTGGCACAAAATTGGGAAGAAGCAGTATACGACGAAGAATTTCGCGCCAAATTAGGACTACCTGCTTGCAAAACTAGGTTAGGTAAATATTTGGGATATCCTTTCATTTTTAGTAAAATCAAGAAAGGATGTTTTCAAAATTAATCAGTTGCCTCCTTTACAGGAGTACATATTTATCAGCTACAGCACGCAGCATCAAATATCCTCCCGTGGAAAACTAGCCCATTCTTCAGTACGGGCTACATCAGTTTCCTCTGCCGAAGGTGCTTTTCCCAAATCCGCACACAGTCCTCACAATAATTTGCGGAGAACGATAGATGATTTATCTGTTAACTCATGTTCTATATCAGGAGCAATTTGCTGGATAAAACGTACTTTGTCCACGGTTGAAAGTTGCTTTGCTAGTCTGATAACTTCTTTTAGGCTCACAAATTTTCACCTGCTTCATTTGCGAAAATTTTAACAATAGCTAAGAATATTGCGAAACCACGAAGTAGTGACCTTCGGATGGCAATAAAAACGATCGCCATAATTCACTTTGTGCGATCGCACCTACGCCATATTTTTGACTGAGATAACTCCTTCACCACACCACTGAATCAGTAGCCATCTGTCAGAATCTTTATCCAGTGCTGGCTTGAGACGGAAATTAAAAACCTCTTGCCATACCTCTACACCATACTGGGATACAAAATTAGCCTCCAGTTCTTTGAACTGTTCCCATTGCCGATTTGCGATCGCAGTCAACATGGGAATGATTGCGCTAATTGAGACTTGTGCAGCGACGGGTATCATTGTGGGTAGTCCTCAAAAATACAAATAATCGGCATAGGTGGTTTTTTGGTGCAATATTTACGCAAGCGTCTCAACCACAGTACCTACCACACACGCTTTATTCAAATTAACGCCGCTCAAATTTGTACCTTCTAACTCTGCACAAAGTAAATTCGCTCCCGTCAAATTAGCCCCCGCCAAATTCGCCCCCCGCAAGTCAGCTTCTTCCAAATTTGCTTCACTCAATAAAGCCCCTTGCAAATCGGCGCGGCTCAAGTCTGCACCTTTGAGATTTGCCCCAGTCAGGTTTGCACCGCGCAAGTCAGCACCGCGCAAATCAACGCCTTGCAAGTTCACGTTCATTAAATTGGCACCACTCAAGAAAGCACCCACCAATGACACATCACTGAGCCTTGCTCCCATCAAGTTAGCACCACGCAAATTGCTACCTCGCAAGTCAGCGCCTGTTAAATCTGCTTGCATCAGGTTCGCTCCCATCAAGTTCGCCCGTAAGTCAGTTGCTTGGAGGTTGGCTCCCATCAAATTTGCCCCCTCCAAATGCCCACCTTCGAGTTTGGAACCAGTGAAATTAGTGCCGACAAGGGTAGCACCAGCAAGATTAATCCGGCTTAAATCCAGTCGGGAGAGTTCCTCGTCTTCTAAATTTGCCCCTGGAAGTTGTTTGAGTTTTCCTAATTTAATGGCTTCAATATTCATGTAAAGTAACTACCAATCTGCTCGCTTATCTTGCTGTGGCTATCCCATTGGGAATCAAGTATCCAGATGCCGGCGCTGAATTTGGGTGTCATCAAGGGTAAGTCAAGTCCCTGTTGTAAACCCATTACTAATAAAGCTAGGGTATCTACAAGTTTAGGGTCAAAGCGGGTGGATTGTTGCTGTCTGCACTCATCTAAAGCTTGAGTAAATATCTGTTCCCGGCTTTGATTTGACGATTTTCGCTGATTGAGTCGCCACTGAAAATCTGCCAATAATGCCAAAATTCTCGACTCTAGAGGTATTTCATCTCCAGCTAAACCTGCTGGTTCCCCTGTGCCATTCCACCACTCGCTTTGGTGAGTGATAATTTGGGCAACTGCTCGCAGCCGTGGCATGGTTCGCAATACTTGCGCCCCTGGTACTAAGGGACAAGTTAATGGAGAACTGGGGGCATCTTCTTGGTAGCGTGTGGATATACCGCCTGTGAGAACGCTTTCGGCTTTTTGTAATGGATCTATGCGATGTAATAAAGCCGCTAACCGCAACCTCTTAATCTGCCATGCGGGAAGATCCAAAAGCTGGGCGATCGCTTCAGCAAGAACTACTATTTCCGCAGCTGCCATTGGATTGTTGACATCTGCCATATCCATCAGTTGCGCCATTCGCAAAAAGGCTTGAATTTCGTTAGAAACCAAGTTGCGATCTAGGGTTTGCTGGTGAGATGCTGTTGGGATGGATAAATTTTCTTGCCCAGTCTGGAGGTAATCTACTACACGAGAGACAACTGCACCTAAATTTTGGGATCTGTCCATTGACGGGACAATTTGCTGTTTATCGCCTGTGAGTTTTTGGGCCAGTTCTGGGTTGTATTTTTTGATGTGAGCGATCGCTATTTCTGCTGTCTCTTGTACTAACTCTGGCTCAAATGTCCACAAGCCATAGAATTTGCGCTCTAAGTCTGATGTTGGTACTCCAGCGCTACCATAATCAGCCTCAGATAATTCTTGACAAATTACCATTGCTGTGTATTTAGGCGATAAAATAATTAAGTGCCACTCCTGCGCCACTGGATCGCCTGAATCTAATCCTACTAAGTCTACATTGGGTAGCTGGCTGGTAGGATGTTCAGCAAAGCCAGATTCAGCAGCAGCCATGATGGCAATTTGGCAACTATATTGGGCGATGTCTGCATATCGATCAGCTTCTTGTAGATACCATTTACCTTGTTGAAAAGCTGTGATGACTAAGGGTGTACCGTCATCGGTTAAGATATGGTCTTCTAGAGCGTGGCACAGGGCAACTAAGGTATTTTTGTAGTAAACACCGAATCGAATTGGCCTGGTGGTGTGACGATGGGCTGTTTCTAGTTTTTGTAGGATTGAACCTTCTAACATGGGATTTGGTAAAAATAACCGCAGAGGCACTGAGGAAGATAGAGGGAGAAATTCAAAATTCTGAATTTCTTCACATTTTAGTGTTTTCTAGGATACACCCGCTAACTGTTTTTCTTTCGTCTCTAATGGTGCTGTCAGTGCTGCTTCTAAGTCAGCACAACCCAGCTTTTCTTCTAAGATTTTCATGACTTCGCGCCCGAAGTCGTTGGGGTTTTGTTGCCAAGCTTGCAAGCAGACTTCGCCGAAGAATGAACCAAGGGGTTCGGGATTCCAGAGAAGTTTTTTGGCTGTCCACGGCATCAAACTCATTGGATTGTACCCTGGTTTGAGGATGCCTTCTTTGAAAGCGTATTCTTCTAAATGGGTATGGGGTTGTAGTCCAATAAAGAAGATAGCAGGTTCCACTTTATCTGCACCAAAAATCCGTTCTAGTTCGCGGTGGTAAGCAATGGTTTGGCGGATGGTTTCGGGACGTTCGTCAATGACGTTAAAAGAGTAGTTCACAGAAACTAAGTCGTTGAAACCAGCGGCTTTTAAGTCACGGCAGTTTTGCAAGACGGTTCGCAAGTTATACCCCATCCGCATTTTCCGCACAAGTTCTTGAGAACCACTGGTAATCCCGATTTCAAAGTAGTTCATCCCCGTTTTCGCCATCAACTCACACAATTCAGGTGTCAAATTGTCGGCTCTGATATATGCTGCCCAGTGGATATCTGTCATACCAGAATCGACGATTTTTTGCAATAGTTCTACAGCATCGGCGATAAATTTTTTCGCAGGGATGAATTGGGCATCGGTAAACCAGAAGTTGCGAATGCCGCGATCGTATAATTGGCGCATCTCCGCAACTACTTCATCTGCTGGGTTGATACGTACTTGTTTGCCTTCGACGACAGTGTAGACGCAATAACAACAGTTGTGAGGACAACCACGCTTCGTTTGTACACCTATATAAAAGTCTTGCTCTTGCAGGTAAAAGTTAAATTCCGGCCAGATGCTTTCGATATAGTCGTAGTTACAAGCTGTTTTTTCTATTGGGGTGGGTTGTTCGTGAATTAGCCGTTGACGTGGTTGAGTTTCTCCGGCAACGTAACAGCGTTCATCTCGAAAATCTCTGCCACTTAAAAGTTTTTCCAGCAGGGTTTCGCCTTCACCTACAGAAATAATTGTCCCTTTGGGTAAGCTTTTACCCAATTGTTCGTAAAATACGCTGACTGCACCACCACCGACAACTACACGAGCATCAGAATTATATTTTTGGGCACGGTTTAAACCGCGTTTGATTAAGCCCTGGTTTCGCCACAACTCTACATAATAAGCGATGAAGATTCGCAAACCGCCCAATCCACCGCGTAGTTTCAATAGAGGATTTTTGGCGTAGTAAAATTCAAAAGCGTTTTGCAGAGGGTTGCCACCACGCCCACCAACTGGGGCATAAATTTGAATATCCCGCCAAGAAAATACTAGTAGTGTCGGTTTAAATTCATCAATACAGCGATCCAAAGCCGAACTGTAATCTAAAGGTGGCACTGTTCCCAAATCAAAGATGCGCTGTTCAATATTAGGAAACTGCTTGTGGACATGATCGCTTAGGTAGACAACCCCAATAGGAAAGATGGGGTTACAAGGAAGGCGAACGTAAAGAATTCGATTTTCCATCATCTGTGTTTTAACTTCCATCTTGCCAATCTGTGGAGAAAGCGAGAAAAACATTCAGTTTTAAAGTGTGTGCTTGTTTTATTTGGTTTTATTTATCACAATCGTGCTTGACATTTCAGCCAATTATTGATACTAGGTCACTTGCCGTTAACAACTGCGGAAAACGCTAAAATTGCTGTGCATAAAACATACATGGAATGTATAGAGAGCTTTATGAAGATATTTTTCATATAGCTTTACCATAACATCGAGTTTATTCATTAAGCGATGATCCCAGCCGATTAATCCTGGGATAGATGAAAGAGCAAAACTTACTTCTTCGCTATGCTAAAAGCTAGGGGATCATCGTTATGTCAATTCCCTAACAATCTGTTTTAAGAGAATTGAAACTTTTATACCAGAAAAAAATATCAAAAACTTTTGTTTATAGTGTATAATTCCGAAAAAGGTGTGAAAAGTTACAAAATTTTCACAACTGAAAATATATCTTTAGACAGAAATAATCTACAAAGATTCAGTTGGTATTCGCAGTTACAGCAACTGGGATCAGTGGGTGCTAGGCTTGGCTAGTGTAATGTAAAATTGTGGCGTAAAGCTCCTCAGCAGTTATGGCTCAAATATTAGATCCTCTACCACCTGAGCAATCGGGAAAAATTCTCTGCTGCTACATTAATGCCACGAGCAAAATACAGGTAGCTCGCATCTCCAATATTCCCAACTGGTATTTTGAAAGGGTTGTTTTCCCTGGACAACGTTTAGTTTTTGAAGCTCCGCTAAAAGGTCAAGTGGAGATTCATACAGGGATGATGGCTAGTGCAATTTTATCCGATAAGATTCCGTGCGATCGCCTGATGCTCGAAGAACCCAGTACTAATGAGTTTGATACAGACTCATCAGATGAAAAAGACCCTTTTAATACCAAACTAATGGTGCAGCAAATTAATACAAAAATCGGAGATACTACAAAACCCTTGCAAATCCTTGGTTTAGCCTCGGTTGATTAAAAAAAAACAATTTTATCTAAATTTAAGGGTTGCTAATTTAGCAGCCCTTTTGTTTATTATTTATTGGGTATGGGACATTGGTTATTCTCATTGTCTCCCTCATCTCATCTACAATCATTCTTATGAATCTGCCTTCATTTCTTTGGTTGTGGAAAATAGCCGCCTGGTCTATGGGGTTGTCTCTGTTGGCATATCTGATGTTAGCAGTCACCGGCGTTTGGATGTTTCGGGCGAGAACTTCGCAACAATTTCCTTTTATCACGCCATTTATGGGCGGTAATAAAGGGGTGCGATCGCTCCACTATACAATGGGCATCAGCATGGTAAGTTTAGTCTTACTACTGCTAGCGATCGGTATTGTTGGCACTTTAGGGCACTTTGGCTCTTTAGGTCACTCATCGCACTTAATCGCTGGATTGATAGTGGTAGCACTAGTTTTACTATCTGCTTTCAGTGCCAGCCAAATTAGTGTCAGACGACCTTGGGCTAGACCCTTACACATCGGCGTCAATATTATTCTATTTATAGGATTTGCCTGGGTGTCCCTTACTGGTTGGATTGTAGTGCAAAAGTATTTACCGTGAACTACTACACATCAACTACCAGGGACATAGACCTATCCTACAATGAAGAAAAGCATTGTAATTGAGCCGTGACAGCAAACTCAGCCAATATCTCAACTTCTGTTTTTCGTTTGTCTCCTTTGATTCGGATAACGTTGCTGAGTCTATACATAGCACTCACAGTTCCATTACCATTTTTATCGCAGGTAACAGCTGCACCCGTACCTCCAGAATTATTGTGGATAGGGATTGGCATCGGTTTAGTTGCCTTGTACGCGGTATTAACCGAACAAGTCATGGTAGATGACCAAGGAATTCAGGTTACTTACCCCGCCTGGGTGCCTCGCTTTTTTCGTAAAGGCTGGTCTTTACCTTGGTCACAAGTCAAAGAGTTAAAACCCCGCAGCACTGGTCAAGGAGGGCTAGTTTATTATTTCCTCAGCCAGGATGGGAAAGCTTATTTACTACCGATGCGTGTAGCTGGATTTGCCCGTTTGGTGCAAATTGTCCAAGCAAAGACGAGCATTGACACCACAGATGTTCGCCCTTTAGCACAGCCCTGGATGTACCTGATTTTACTAGTATTCACTCTGCTGCTACTATTAGTCGATGGCTGGGCGATCGCTACAGCCTTAACTACTACACAATTAACTTAGGTTATTTCTCTGCAATCCTCAGTCCCGTTGAATACAGCAAAAGCCATACTCAGGCTAGAGCAAGTTAATCTGTTTACAAAGCTGAAAACCCAACTTCCCGGCAATCAGCAAGGGTATCCCATATTGCGAGATATTGGCTTGGAAGTATTTCAGGGCGATCGCATTGCCATTGTAGGCTCAGTAGGCGCTGGTAAAACTTCGTTATTACGCCTCATCAACCGCCTAATTGAACCCACGAGTGGTAAGCTCTATCTAGAAAATCAAGAATATCGCCAAATTCCCGTCATCCAGCTACGACAGATGCTTGTACTTGTATTGCAAGAGTCAAAACTGTTAGGGATGACAGTTGGGCAAGCCTTGGCTTATCCTTTAGTTTTGCGTGGTTTGCCCAAACAGACAATTCAGCAACGAGTTAATCATTGGACAGACCAACTGCACATTCCCAATGAATGGTTAGGGCGAACAGAGGTGCAACTTTCTGCGGGACAACGACAACTAGTAGCGATCGCTCGTGCCTTAGTTATCCAGCCTAAAATATTATTATTAGATGAGCCAACCTCTGCCCTCGATACTGGTACGGCTTCTCATCTAATGCAAGTCTTAATCCAGTTGAGTCAAACTCATCAAACCACGATTCTGATGGTAAATCATCAACTGGAACTAGCCCAGATGTTTTGTACTCGGTTATTACACCTACAACAAGGTCATTTATTCGCAAATCAAAGAGCCTCAGAGATAGACTGGATTGAATTACGAAAAAACCTGATTCAAGCAGCATCTCAAGACGATTTTGGATTTTAAATTTTGGATGAGACAGGAATCAGGAATCGTTTTCTTACTCCCCCTCACCCCAATGCCCACTTGCCCTGAGCGTATCGCTAAAGCGAAAGCTCCGCTAACGCGTAGCGTCTCGTAGAGAAGCCGTTCGCGTAGCGTCTCGCAGAGAAGGGATGCCCTATTCACACTTGACTACTAGTAAGTGTTGAACGTTGATTATTAAATCTCTCTCTAGCTAACTTTGTTGTTTGTGACTGTGAAATATTCGTATTCAAAATTTCCATGTTAAAACGGTATCCAACATTGCGGATAGTTTGAATCAAATTGGGTTGCCGGGGATCGAGTTCAACCTTTTTCCGCAGCGATAAAACGTGAGTATCAATGGTACGAGGGTTATCGATAGCGTCAGGCCAAGCACGACGCAGCAATTCCGATCTACTTAGAGGTACTCCTCCAGCTTGTGCCAAAACGTACAGCAAACTAAATTCCTGGGGCGTTAAGTCAATAAACTCCCCTTGGAAGCGGACACGGCGCTGAACTAAATCGATTTGCAAAGTGCCATAATCCAAATAAGCTGGTGCAGTAGGTGTGCGCTTCCGGCGAATCAGTGCCTCTACCCGTGCCAAAAACTCTTGCATCCCAAAAGGTTTGCTCAAGTAATCATCTGCACCCGCCTTTAAACCTGCGACTATATCAGCTTCACTATTACGGGCAGATAGCATTAAGATTAGAGGCTGCTGCTGACGATGCAACCAACGACAAAACTCAATGCCATCACCATCAGGCAGGTCTGCATCTAAAACTACCAGTGTTGGTTGATGGCTTAAAAATACTTCCCTTGCTTGATAAATACTGGCAGCTTGATGCACGCGGTATTCCAGTTGTTGCAAGTGCCAACCCAACAACGACCTCAGATGGGGATTCCCCTCAATGATTTCTATACAAACCGAACCCACGGTGGCAAGACCCCTTAGCGTCGATGACTTTCAAAGTAACAAGCCCATCTCTAAGGTTTTGTAGCCTTTGTTACTTCAATTGCCATTAACTTTACATTTCCTAATAAAATCAGTGGCAATATATTTAATTTATGCCTTGCCAATAGGGGATGAGAAATATTATTAAATTTTTATTAAATTTCTCGAAAGTATTGTTAGACTTATGAAAAGTTCTTTTAACTTAACATTTTGCTTTTAGATGGGTGTAATGTGGCAAATATGTATAACCCAACCAGCTAACAACAACAGCTTTTCAACCTGATTCGAGCTTATGGTACTTATGGTAAAAGTGGATTTTTTCGCAAAGATTTAGTACTCCCATCCAGGAATATAACATCAATACAATTGGGCTGTTGATTGTGAAAATCAAAAAAATAACTTAAGCAGCTAACTAGAATCGATGTTTTCTGGAATAGGATTAAAGTAGCTTGTAGCTGCTATGAGGGTAATACCCAAAGTAGATGTGTTGACTTTGAGTTTATGCCAAAGTGAAATTACACTTCACTTTTTAGCGTGAATCATTTACAATTCTCATTCCAAAGAGATTAATACAGCAGTTATGCTCCAAGACACACAAACCATCCGCTATTACCAAAGACTCACCGATGCCTTCATCGAGTTATGGAATCGCGGTTATCGCACGGATGACATGCGGATGTATTTGGATGGATATCTAGCCGCACTGCGACATAGCAACGTCATTGAACCTTTTCTGATTCATCGCCTAGAAGAGGAGGCCAGCCGCTTCTTGTACGATGGATCAAACTTTGCAGTGCCGCAACCACAGCCACAACCCGATTACTACTAACTACCATTTACCTGGTCATTGCTAGTAACCGTTAATTACCGCAGATAATTATAGCATATTATCTGTATTGGTCAACGGATTTCGTGGTGTGAAATTTTGGAGATATTGTATTGATTAAACGCATCCCCTCAGCCCTATATTGGTTTTGCCAATCAGAGTGAGGGGATTGTTGTCTAGCAATAAAATCAAGTCCAACAAAGAGTATTTTTGTCAGAAACCGATTAAAAAAACCTTGAAAGGGGAAAGAAATAGTATCTCTCCTTTCAAGGATATTAAAAACAGCACATTGCCTTGATTGCAAAGGGCAAATTCAGCAACATACCCTTTAGTTTGGGTAAAGAGAGCTTAAGAAGCTAATGCTACTTCTACCTTTTCCTGCAATTCACCTTTCTGGTACAGTTCAATCAAGATATCAGAACCGCCAAGGAATTCACCATTGATATATACTTGGGGAATTGTGGGCCAACTAGAGTATTCTTTGATACCTTGACGAATTTCAGGGTCTGATAGAACATCAACCGTCTCAAAGGGAACTCCCAAGGTATTGAGGATCTGCACAACGTTGTTGGAGAAACCACATTGGGGCATTAACTTGTTTCCCTTCATGAAAACTAAAATCTTGTTTTCTTGTAGCAAGCTATCAATTTTGTCTTTGAGTTCTGGTGTCATGGTATTTATGTTTCCTATGTTGGATTCAACAGTGAGGAGTGAGAAGTAAGGAGTCAAAATTTATAACTCCTAACTTCTGACTCTTATTTACGAAGCTGCTGTTGCTTGCCAAGCTTCGGGAGTGTATGTTTTCACCGCCAAGGCATGAATCGCTTCAGTTGACATAGCTTGACCCAACGCACCATAAACTAACTGGTGCTGTTGCACTAGTCCTTTACCTGCAAAGTGCGATGAAACTACTGTCACCTGATAGTGGTCGCCGCCACCAGTCAAGTCTTGCACCTGAACCTGTGCGTCTGGCAGTCCCGCCTTGATCATTTCCTCAACCTGTTGCGGACTAATCATCGCAATTCCTGAAAAAACTTACTTTTCTATTATTAACAGATATAGAGCAAATGCCTGTGCCAACTTCAGGCTTTGGCAAGGCTATAGATAAAGGGGCCTCTGAGGTGTATTGCTTGAGAACGCTCAGGTCTTGGTTATGGCGGATAGCTCTATCCTAGCACTGGGGCGTTCCCAAGCGACTGGTTAGGGAAATGTGGGTAGGGAAAAACAGGCAACAAAAATTTTATTTATTTTTTGGGGGATGAAGAGGATGAATTACCACCTTCTCTGGGATAGGGAGAATCAACAAAACCCAACTCAAACAACTGTTTATAGGCTTTCTTGCCTAAATCACGCGTCGGGTTCTGACTCTTAATTATTTGAACTAACAATGGTACAGCTAATTCTGGCTGATTTTGTGCCCGATGTACCAATGCTAGCTGAAAGGTGGCTTCATCTCGCTTTTGGGCTGTTAATAGAGCTTTTTGACGCTGAGAATCAGAAACTCTGTTGTCAATTCCCGAAAAGCTAGAATTTAACTCTTGATAAAAATTAGATAGCTGATTATAAACTTGACGTGCTTCTTGCAGTTTCTTGGCAGCTAAGGTGTAGTTTTGAGCAGAAACGGCTTGTTCTGCATCTTTTACTAAGCGATCGCCACCTGCAATGCTCAAAAGGCTGTTACTTTGGGTTATGGGGCGGAGGTTATTAGGATCGTTGGGGTCAATGGGTTGTGGTTGGCTGGTAGTGCCTGGTGACTGTGATACCTGAGCATTCACAGGTGATAGCAGGCTGAGGACTGCTATAACTGATAAAACAGTACGGTGCATCAAGGTAACAGCGACAGCAGTGTTCATGGGATCAATTAGTGCAACAACTATATAAAAGAGTTAGGGAAACTTCGGGTATCTTAACTCTGTTTTGGTCTTGGACAAAGCAAAGTTACTTCCTAAGTATCTCTGATTTAGACTAAAAATCAGTTTAATAGAGTTCCCATTACCCCTGTATACCAACTAACTTATATCACTGCGATGGCGATACTGAAGCTGGAGTGCGTCACCATCCGTCTGAGTACTTACTTTTATCTCCAATAATTATCTCAGTTTAACTGGGATATTTGGCAGGAGAATTTTTCCAAAGCACTGCTTGAAGTATTTGCGTAGGTGAATCCCACCGTAGGCATCGCACCAAACTAGTTCAGAATAGCGATGTCTTCAGTCGGCGCTTCCCAACTTTTATTTAACTATCTGACCAAATGTGAAAATATTTATCATCCAGCAATTCAGTAGTTTGCAGACAATTAATTTAGCTATTGGCTCAAAAAAATGCCAATTTGGCTGAATATATTATCAATAGAGGGTAATTTATATATACATCCTCAAAGGTTGCAAAATACCACTAATCTTTTTTGACTTACTTAGGATAAATATAGCAGTGCAGTTAGCAATTAGTCTCAAATATTGAATTTTGCAGTTTCTGAATTATGCACGGTCAATGATTATGAGGTTTGACTTTATCAAGAATTAGTAATTTCTGCAAATGCGTGATTAGTAACTTTTGTTTCTTGATGGCTCAATTGTTGCAGTGCCTTTGCTAAATCAGTTGTGATGCTTTTTGCATCTTGTTTTATACAGCCATTCATGTAATCTGCGACTTTTATTGGGGAGCCAATGTCAATACTCACATCTGTACCCCAATTGGGATAAGGTTGGCTGTAGTTAATGCCTACGGGTATAATTTTCACTCCCAGCCCAGAATGGCTAGATTCGGCACTCAAAGCAAGACGAGCAATTCCTGGCTTCAACTGGTGAACTTGGCCATCACGAAAAATGTTACCTTCTGGAAAGATGACCAGGGTTTTGTGCTGCTGAAGTAGCTCTACTCCATGTCGCAGCGTGCGAATTGATGGATGCTTAGAATTTACAGGAAATCCCCCTAAACGTCGAACAAACCAGCCTTGCAAACCTTGGCATTCGTCAATAGTCACCATAAATCGCAAGTCTTGCTTTCTCAGGCAAGCGGTAGCGTAGGGTACAAGTAACGCATCCCAACGCGCCCGATGTGTAGGCGCAAGGATCACAGGCCCAGTTGTGGGGATATTTTTTTGTCCGGTTATTCTAATTTGTCCAAAGAATAATGGTAATAGGCAGTGACGCCCTAATAAATATGCCAGGGGACTTAACCAAGGAGAAACCTTTGAGGTAGTGCTATCTACCTGAGGACTTACTGAGGTGTGCTGGCTGGTATCGGATGAAGAGTAAAATTCCATCATGACGGATGCAGCTGATTGACGGGTAAAAATTTAACGAAAGGCGTGATTAGTTACACCGTAGATTCTCTTGTGTGACTTGTGTCGTAGTAGATGGACAGTTTTACCTCTGTCCGTTAGTTTACTTTACGCCGCCTAATAGCAAACCAAGTCTGTAATTGCTGACGACAAGCTGACTCTAGAATGCCTCCGATTACTTGGAGACGGTGATTAGAAGCAGCACTATCGGGGATGTTAATAACTGTACGAATTGCGCCAGTTTTTGTATCGTCTACTCCATATACCAGTAGTCCTAGTCGTGATTGGACGATCGCACCTGCACACATCGGGCAAGGTTCGAGAGTGACATAGAGTGTGCATTCATTAAGATGCCAATTTTGTAAAGTTGTTGCAGCTGTCTTGATAGCTAGAATTTCCGCATGAGCAGTAGGGTCTTTATCGCGCTCTTTTCTGTTTTCTCCTTCTGCTAGCAATTTGCCTGTTGAATCAATGATAACAGCACCTACAGGGATTTCACCTGCATCACCTGCTGTTTTTGCTAATTCTAAGGCATAATTCATCCATTGTTGATGTATAAGATATTCCGTATACATGGTTAACATATTCTTATCAATTCAATATTCCTTGCCCTAAAGGTGGGCAAACTTGTGCCACAGTTTTCTGGCACTTTGTCAAGCTAGTTTTGAAAGTTTAGGGTTTGTAGTAAGCACTTTAGTGCTTAGAAAATTAAGGACTAAAGTCCTTACTACAAACTTGCTTACTGAGCAATTTAAAATCAAAAATTGCCCAACATAGCATCACCAAGAAAATTGTTGGGGTTAATTTGATTTCTAAATAGCGGCTTGAGCTAAAAGGGGATCGAGTTTACTTTGTGTGTCTAACTGATAGAGGTCATCGCAGCCGCCAATGTGCTGGTTATTGATAAAAATTTGTGGTACTGTGCGGCGGCCGTTAGCGCGTTCTGCCATTTTCGCTCTGGCTGCTTCGTCGCCGTCGATTTTGTATTCAGTGAAATTTACACCTTTCCACCACAGCAGCATTTTGGCTCGAATGCAGTAAGGGCAAGTTTGCCATGTGTAAAGTTCGACGTTGGCTTTGACTCGCTCTGGATGGCGATTTAAAAGGGGATTAAGAAAGTCGAGCATATTGATCTTAAGCAAGGTTTTAACTATGTCTTTAGCCTAGATCATTGCTTACCGCATCGGCGCTGGAACCCACTTTTGGAAACCCTCTAAATGATTCCAGTAAGCCAAATATCCAGTCAATGCCCAAATTAGAGCGGCTACTATCAGCACTGCTACGCCAATTAGCCGCCAAGTTCGGTTGGTTTTCCAATAAAGAGTTGGTGCTGCAAAAATACCGCCTAATCCAGTTAAAATAAAGCCTATTCCCGATAAAAGCGGTTGCTTTGTCAAATTCAAGTTGATGATACGGATACCGACTACGATCGCAACTACACCAGCAAAGAAGCCGTAAATGGCGATTGTCAATAAATCCCAACCTTGAGCAAGTGCGATCGCAGCCGCAATAAACAAGATTCCAAATAGGATACTCGTCTCACCGAAGGCAATGTTAAAGCTACCCATTACTGGCCAGGTGAAGCTCATGTGTAAACCAGTCGTGAGTGCGATCGCACCTGTAATTCCGAATCCTGGAATCCACTGTCTTTGATTAGAACTATCTATACCACGATACACATAGTCAGCCAGTAGAAATAACCCAGCTACCATATTGATCAACATGAGTGTGATGTAGTCGATAAACACAATTCACCTCTTAATTTGACAAGCTAACTACTCTGCGCCTCGTTTTTTGGTTTTGAGTGAATTCACCAGCTTTTTTTTCTTTATTATTTTATACCTCAAGATAAACACTGAAGAAAAGCAATGTTGTATACATAAACTGCTACCCATTTGTGCAAGTTCTTAACCTAGTTACTTTTAAACGCGCTTTATACTGGAGTAGTTAAGAGTAAAAAATAAAGATGTGTTAACTGGCACTTTTGTAACCAGTTAGCAGTAAAACTTAACTTTCTTCCACGTGTATCCGCCCTTTGGTAGACTTGAAAACTGAAATGGCCAGATAAAGCGGCGGAAATTCAAGCAGTTGAGAGGGCAGACTCTGTGGAAAATACACTTGGGTTAGAGATTATTGAAGTAGTAGAGCAAGCCGCGATCGCATCCGCAAAGTGGATGGGTAAAGGCGAAAAAAACATTGCTGACCAGGTAGCTGTAGAAGCTATGCGGGAGCGGATGAATAAAATCTATATGCGCGGTCGCATTGTGATTGGGGAAGGCGAACGCGACGACGCGCCTATGTTATACATCGGGGAAGAAGTTGGTATTTGTACTCAACCAAATGCCGAAGCTCTCTGTAACCCTGATGAACTAGTTGAAATTGATATCGCCGTTGACCCCTGTGAAGGTACGAACTTGGTAGCTTATGGACAACCTGGTTCGATGGCTGTCTTGGCAATTTCTGAAAAGGGTGGATTATTTGCTGCTCCTGACTTTTACATGAAAAAGTTAGCAGCACCTCCCGCAGCTAAGGGCAAGGTAGACATCAACAAGTCAGCAACAGAAAACCTGAAGATTCTCTCTGAGTGTCTAGAGCGCTCGATTGAAGAACTCGTAGTTGTGGTCATGAAGCGCGAACGCCACAACGATTTAATTAAAGAAATCCGTGAGGCTGGAGCAAGAGTCGCTCTAATTTCAGATGGTGATGTGGGTGCAGCCATTAGCTGTGGCTTTGCTGGAACTAATATCCACGCGCTGATGGGTATCGGTGCGGCTCCTGAAGGTGTAATCTCGGCAGCAGCAATGCGTGCTTTGGGTGGACACTTCCAAGGTCAACTAATCTACGATCCAGCGATAGTCAAAACAGGTCTGATTGGAGAAAGCAGAGAAGCCAACATCGATCGCTTAAAGTCTATGAATATCAATGACCCTGATAAGGTCTATGATGCTCATGAACTGGCATCTGGTCAAACTGTACTGTTCGCTGCTTGCGGCATTACCAGTGGTAATCTCATGGAAGGTGTACGTTTCTTCAGCGGTGGAGCAAGAACTCAAAGCTTGGTAATTTCCAACCAATCGAATACGGCTCGATTTGTTGATACAATTCACATGTTTGGTAAACCCAAGACTCTCCAACTGAACTAATTTTTAGGGAATGGGGAATGGTAAAAGTAGAGGTGAAGCATTAGGAAATAAATCTTTCTATAAAATGGAAAAATAGTCAACCAAATGCTTCATCGTTACACTAGTTAGTAGTTAGTATTTAGTGATTAGTTATTGTTTATTAGTTGGAAAAATTATCAACCAATAAACAAAAATTCCCCATTCCCTATTCTCACTCAATGCCCTATTCTCAACTACCAACTAGTAACTACGATTTAGCAAATGAATATAGCAGTGGTGGGGTTAAGCCATAAAACAGCCCCAGTAGAAGTCCGGGAAAAACTGAGCATTCCAGAACCACAAATTGAAAGTGCGATCGCTCAACTGGCCAGCTATCCCCATATTGACGAAGTTGCAATTCTCAGCACTTGTAACCGCCTAGAAATTTATATTGTTGCCAGTGAAGCAGACCAAGGTATTCGGGAAGTAACGCAGTTTCTTGCGGAATATAGTAAATTACCCGTGCTTTCTCTACGACAACACTTATTTATGCTGCTACATGATGATGCAGTAATGCACGTTATGCGGGTAGCAGGTGGTTTAGATAGTCTGGTACTTGGAGAAGGTCAAATTCTGGCTCAGGTGAAGACTACTCACAAACTGGGACAGCAATATAGCGGTATAAAAACCATTTTGAATCGATTATTTAAACAAGCGCTGACAGCTGGTAAGCGGGTTCGCACTGAAACTAGTATTGGTACTGGCGCTGTCTCTATCAGTTCGGCAGCTGTAGAGTTAGCACAGCTAAAAGTGGCAAATTTGGCAGCTTGCCGAGTGGTAATTTTGGGTGCTGGTAAAATGTCGCGGCTGTTGGTGCAACACCTAATTTCTAAAGGTGCTGTGGAAATTAGTATTGTAAATCGCTCTCGCGATCGCGCCCAAGAATTAGCAAAGCTGTTCCCTCAACAACCGATCAAAATTCATCCGCTATCGGAAATGATGAGCGTAATTGCCGATAGTGATTTAGTATTTACAAGTACTTCGGCAACAGAGCCAATACTTGACCGTGCCAAATTGGAAATGGTTTTAGAAGTTCAGCGCTCTTTAATGTTATTTGATATTTCTGTGCCGCGTAATGTCCATGCGGATGTAAATGAACTGGAAAATGTGCAGGCTTTTAATGTGGATGATTTGAAGGCAGTAGTAGCGCAAAACTACGAAAGCCGTCGGAAGATTGCACAGGAAGCCGAGCGACTTTTAGAGGAAGAAGTGGAAGCCTTTGATATTTGGTGGCGCAGTCTGGAAACTGTTACTACTATTAGCTGTCTGCGAAATAAAGTCGAAACCATCCGCGAACAAGAGTTAGAAAAAGCTTTGTCGAGATTGGGTTCGGAATTCGCTGACAAACATCAAGAAATAATAGAGGCATTAACACGGGGAATTGTCAATAAAATTTTACATGACCCGATGGTGCAATTGCGATCGCAGCAAGATGTTGAAGCTAGACGGCGCTGTATGCAAACTCTGCAAATGCTGTTCAACCTCGATGCAGAAGAACAATTTAGTTAAATTTAACAACAAAATCCCCGGCTTCTGCGAAAAGTTGGGGATCTGAGCTTTCAATTAGATATACTTCTAATTAGATAGATATCTAATTAGAAGTTAGTTATGCAACCAGAGCAATTTAACATCTTACTCCGCTTTTTCAAGGCATTGGCGGATGATAGCCGATTGAAGATTGTAGGTATCCTGGCAAATCAGGAGTGCAGCGTTGAAGAATTGGCGGCGCTACTGCAACTGAAGGAACCGACGGTATCTCATCATTTAGCGAAACTTAAAGAGCTAAATTTGGTGACAATGCGTCCTGAAGGTAATAGCCGTCTATATCAATTGGATAGTGAGGCTTTGCAAAGCATTAGCAAGGAAATTTTCACACCTGAAAAAATAGCATCCTTGATAGAGGATGTGGATACTGAAGCTTGGGAAAGCAAAGTGTTGAAAAACTATTTCGACGGTGGATACCTTAAGGAAATCCCCGCTAGTCGCAAAAAGCGTCTAGTAATTCTCAAGTGGTTAGCAAACCAGTTTGATATAGGAGTCAACTACCCTGAACGCATGGTAAATGACATTCTTAAACGCTACCATCCCGACTGCGCCACCCTGCGACGGGAGTTCATTGCTTGCAAGTTAATGCAGCGAGAGAATGGGGTTTATTGGCGTACAACATAGATATGAAAGATGAGCAAACCGCACAATCATAGGTTGTATTTTTATGCAGTTAGAAACACAAAAGTTTTCTTATACACCTGAAGAGTATTTAGAACTTGAAGAAAAAGCAGAATATAAAAGCGAATACCGTGATGGAGAAATTGTACCGATGACGGGTGGCACTACAAATCATAATAAAATTGCTGGCAACTTTTATGCTTATTTGAAGTTTGGTTTGAGAGGCAAGAATTATGATGTTTATATTGGTGATGTGCGTTTGTGGATACCCCGTTATCGGCAGCATACTTATCCTGATGTGATGGTGATTGAGGGACAACCTATTTATACGGGATCCAGCACAACAACGGTTATGAACCCGATGTTAATTGCTGAAGTTTTATCTAAATCGACTAAAAATTATGACCAAGGCGATAAGTTTCTTTATTATCGCTCTATTCCCGAATTCAAGGAATATATTTTAATTGACCAATATCAGTATCATGTGATGCAATATGTAAAAACTGCGGAAAGTCAATGGTCATTCACTGAACTTGAACATGAATCTGCAATTTTATCACTGCAAACGGTTGATTTTAAAATTGAATTGCGCGACCTTTACGAACAAGTCAATTTTGCCGAGAATAACGAAGATTGAAGAAGAATTCAGAAGTCAGAATCAATGAGTAGAGGATTCAGAGCAATTTCTAACCAGTAATTTGACTTTGAATAAGTAACAGTATTCATGTACTTTTATTTGTCCAAAGTCAAATCACTAAATACATTGCATAAACAGAAAGCTAATCACACTTTATTTTCCCAAATAAGCTTCTAAAACTTTGGGATTAGTTTGAATTTCTGCGGGTGTACCATCAGCTAAATTTTGCCCTTCGGCAAGTACCCAAACGCGATCGCACAAGGACATAACCACATCCATATTATGTTCAATAATCAGAAAAGTCATGCCATCTTGACGGTTCCAAGTGATAATGCGATCGCAAATATCATCAATCAGTTTCGGATTCACCCCAGCCGCCGGTTCATCCAACAAAATCAACTTGGGATTAGTCATCAGCGCTCGCCCCATTTCTAGCAGCTTGCGTTGTCCACCAGACAAGCCACCTGCGTAATCGTGTGCTTTTTTGGCCAAGCCTACTGATTCTAACAGGAACATTGCCCGCTCTTGCAGTTGCTTTTCTTCCTTAGCAACAATGTGCGGTTGCAACTGCACCTGCCAAAAATTTTCGCCCGTTTGTTTTTGCGCCGCCAGCAGCATATTTTCTAACACCGATAACCGCGAGAGAGTCCGTGCAACCTGAAAAGTGCGGATTACTCCCTGCTGGGCGATTTGATATGGTTGCAAATTGTGAATCGGTTCGCCGTCAAAAATCACTCGTCCCTTATCTGGGCGGATGAAGTTTGAGAGTAAATTAAATAAAGTAGTTTTACCAGCACCATTGGGGCCAATCAAGCCCGTAATGCTGCCTTTAGCAACTTCGATTCTGGCCTCATTAACTGCTTTGACACCACCAAAGCTTTTAGAAAGTCCAGTGGCTGCCAAAAGGGGAAGTGGAGATGAATAGTTATTTACCAAGGGTGAGTTCCTCTTTTTTCCCTAAGATACCTTGAGGACGCCAAATCATCAGCACCATCAAAATTAGTCCGATTACCATGATCCGAAATGCGCCCAAACGTGCCTCATCAAGGGAAACGATTCTGGGTAAGACTTCTCGCGTTAACGCATCGTAAGCAAAGAAAATTACCGCACCTACGATTGTGCCGACATTATTCCCAGAACCGCCTAAAATCACCATAATCCAAGTGTCAAAAGTGATCTGGGGTTGAAAATTATCAGGGTAAATGGCGCTGAGTTGCCAAGCAAAGAAAGCACCAGCGATACCCGCGATCGCACCGCCTAACATGAGAGATTGTAATTTATACCAAAAAACATTTTTTCCCAGCGCTTTGGGAATTTCTTCATCTTCGCGGATAGCTTTGAGAATTCTACCCCAAGGCGATCGCACCAAAATTTCTAAACGCCAGTATACAAATGCTAAAACCAGCAGCAACACCAGCATTAAACCCGCTTTTGGGTTGTAGTTATACAGTCCGATTACCCCAGAAATATAAATCGCTGTCGCCAAAATTGCTAACACAATTCCCACACCCAAGCGCGATGCAAATTCTTGCTTGCTAGTCGTCCTTTTGCCCAAATCAGTAGTCCGAGATATTTGAGTGGTGCGAATCCATTGCCACAAAGAAAAGAAAGTTACGGCAGCCAGCAGCGTTAAAAGCCCAATCATTATTAATCTGACAAACAAACTTGGTTCTGTGGATAGAGGTATGGGATAACTTTGCACACCAAACGCCCCAGAAATCCAAGTGTCACCCACAGGTAATTCCTGATTATTCACCACCAAACGAATTAATTCGCCCGTACCAATGGTGACAATTCCTAGATAATCTTCTCGTAAGCGGAGAGTTACAAAACCAATTATCAAACCCAATAAGGCTGCGACAATTGCCCCAGCCAGTGCTGATATAAGTAGGGGTACGCCCTTTAAGCTTAACAATACCGTTGTATACGCTCCCAGAGTCATGAAAGCAATATGACCAAAGTTAATTAATCCCGTAAAGCCCCACTGTAAATTCAGTCCTAGTGCGAATAAAGCAAAAAGTGCTGTAGAAATTGCTAAGAAAATGAGATAGTCAACCATATTAAATTATTTGGGAATTGGGAATTGGGCATTGGGCATTGGGCGTTAGGAGTGCTGAGTGCTGAGTTAGGAGTTAAAAGTTTTGTTTATCTCCTTGTCCCCTCATCTCCCCTGCTCCCCTGCCCCTCTGCCCCCCGCGCTGGGCGAATAAATTTTAGCGTAGCTTGAGCGTAGCTAATTTTATGGGAATACTATTTATTGTTGGTGTTTGGTGGTAGGGAATAATTGACGTATGAATCTGCTGCGACTTAGAATGCATCACTTAATCGAGCAGTTAGGCGATGACGATTTGCAAGACATTTGGAATGTTCTCGAAGCTTTACATTATGACTTTTATATGCTCAAAGCGATACAAAAAGTCAAGCGATCGCAGCAACCGTGGGATATCTTAACCCATGAAGAAGCGGTAAGACTGTTGATGTTTTTCTGATTCAGCAGCGCTTTTAGTAGTGCTGAGTGCTGAGTGCTGAGTGCTGAGTGCTGAGTGCCCAGTAGTAGCCCATAGTTAAAACTAAGGGATTAGTTAGGATTAGGAAGAAATTTATTTATTATTTAGAACTAAAGTCAGAGGATTTAGATCCATATACTGAATTGTAAGTCTTAGTACTGGTTCTTGACTCAGCACTCAGCACTTTCAACTCAGCACTCTTTGGCCCCTCAAGTTTTGGTGAAGGTAACGCCCAGTGAGTCTGGAAATGCGCTATGCCAGGTCTTTTTTGCTAGACCTGAAGAATTTAGAACCTGCCGCCTACGAGCGGGTGCATGATTTTGTTTTTATTGAGTTAGCCCAAAAGTGGCAGTTGACTGATTTAAAAGAACTGCGACAGCTTGATAGTGAAGGCATTTTTCACCGCTTCACCCTAGACAATTATCTGATTGGTATAGAAATTAGAGGTGAAATTGTGAAATTTTTGCGTGTCATCCCTATGCCCGATGTTTAAAGTCAAGAGTCAATCAATTTTGAATTTTGGAATTGCGGATTTTGGATTTGTTCCACCCACGTTCGCTTTCTTGGCACGTTCGCGGTAGCGTCTAGTAAAGAAGTGCGGAGCATCAACCGAAATAAATTTTAACCTAAAACTTGTACTGAGCGGAGTCGAAGTATCTAAAATCTAAAATCTAAAATTGGCACGGTCAAAGGAACACTGAAAACTGTAAACTGTATAAGGCTAGGCAGGGATCGCTATAACCTTACATTAAACTGGTTTTTGAAAAACACTTTATTTGAGATTTCCCTATGGATGCTAGGGCACTTTGGCAACGATACCAAAACTGGTTATATTTCCACGAGGGATTGGGACTGTACTTAGACATAAGTCGGATGCGGTTCGATGATGCCTTCGTGGAATCGTTGCAGCCGAAGTTTGACAAGGCGTTTGCGGATATGGCTCAACTAGAGAAGGGTGCGATCGCAAATCCTGACGAGAACCGCATGGTTGGACACTACTGGCTGCGAAATCCTGATTTAGCGCCAGCTCCAGAACTTACACAAGAAATAGTTCAAACCTTAGAACAAATCGAAGCCTTTGCGGAAAAAGTCCAAACAGGTGCTATTCATCCTCCTAGAGCAAGCCGCTTCACGGATATTATCTCCATTGGTATTGGTGGTTCCGCTCTCGGCCCCCAATTCGTTGCGGAAGCTCTCGCTCCTGATTTCCCGCCGCTGAAACTTCACTTTATCGATAACAACGATCCCGCAGGTATCGATCGCGTTCTCAATCATCTACGAAATAGCCTCGCCAGCACTTTGGTATTGGTGATCTCCAAATCTGGGGGAACACCGGAACCGCGCAACGGCATGATTGAAGTTAAAAAAGCTTACGCCGGACACAATTTGGAGTTTGCTCAATATGCGGTAGCTATTACCAGTGTTGATAGCAACCTCGATAAGCTAGCCAAAGATGAAGGTTGGCTGGCGAGATTTCCGATGTATGACTGGGTAGGAGGACGCACCTCAGAAATGTCTGCTGTAGGGCTAGTACCAGCGGCATTACAAGGCATTGATGTTCGCGCTATGCTAGATGGCGCCAAAGAGATGGATGACGCTACCCGCGTCCCAGATGTGAAAAATAACCCAGCAGCCTTGCTTGCTTTGTCTTGGTACTTTGCAGGTAACGGAAAGGGCGAAAAAGATATGGTTGTTCTACCTTACAAGGACAGCTTATTTTTATTCAGTCGCTATTTGCAACAGCTGGTGATGGAATCCTTGGGCAAGGAAAAAGACTTAGACGGCAATGTAGTCCATCAAGGTATCGCTGTTTATGGCAACAAAGGCTCAACAGATCAACACGCTTACGTCCAGCAGTTACGCGAGGGTGTAGCGAATTTCTTTGCTACCTTCATCGAAGTGTTGGAAGATCGTCACGGCCCGTCCACTGAAATAGATCCTGGAGTTACATCAGGCGATTATCTTTCTGGTTTTCTCCAAGGAACCCGACAAGCGCTTTATGAAAATCACCGCGATTCCATTACAGTCACGATTCCTCAAGTTAACCCCCGAACTGTAGGGGCATTAATTGCTTTGTATGAACGTGCTGTTGGTTTATACGCTAGCTTAGTCAACGTCAACGCCTACCATCAACCAGGTGTAGAAGCTGGCAAAAAAGCTGCCGCCTCTATTCTCGATTTGCAAACACGAGTGGTAGCAGTACTACAAAAAGAAAAAACTCCCCTTTCTCTTGACGAACTCGCCGAGAAGGCAGGCGCATCAGACCAAGTTGAGGCAATTTACAAGATTTTGCGTCACATTCATGCCAATCAACGAGGTGTGATTTTACAAGGCAATCTTCAGAAACCCGGTAGTTTGACCGTTTCTGCTAGCTGATAGCTTTAATCTAAATCTCAGATTTTGTCCAGAATTGTTGTCTCAACAATTTTTTATTGTGAAGCATCCTAAATAGAAGATATATCTTCTGTCTAGGATGCTTCACTGTATAATTCGTAATACTTCGGCTACGCTCAGTACAAGTTCGTAATTCGTAATTAAGTTTTATCACTCAATACCGTTTCGTCTAAGTATTGCTTTTTCTCTTACTTTACCTAATTACGAATTATTTTAATTATGAATTGCCATCAGGCGTTGATTAAAGTAACTCTTGGGTAAAAAACAGCGATCGGGTAAAAAAGGATTGTTGAGATTTTGACATAAGAAAGTGCTGGGTTTATCCCGATGACAAAATGGTGGCACAATTCCCCAGTGTTCTGCTAGCCAAATCCAGTATCCTGTTTCAATTCTGCCGTAGCTTGATACCGTGAGAATCTCACCAACGCTGTTGTTAATAGATACTAAATCTGACGAGGATTTGATGTCAATTAATAGCCAAGCTAACTCATCTACAGAAAAGTAATAACCATTTTCGGCAGCGATATCGATGAACTGTTGTGGCTCTTTAGCTATTAGTAATTCTTCTTTGAGAGATGGCGTTTTTTGGGCAATATCAAAAAGATCCCAAATCTGTCTTCTTGTAACTAGAAACCAGGCGAGTTCTTCTGCGGTCAGATTGTAACCGTTTTCTCTTGCTAGCTTGAGAAACGGTTCAAGGCTATCGGTTTCTGCTAGTTGACTTTTTAACTGGAAAGTTTGCTCTACTAATGACAAGAAATCAATAATCTTTTGCCATGTCACTTTGTCAAAGTTTTTGTTAACTTTTATTTTTTCTTTCCAATAAATGTATTTATCTTCTTTAAGAAAGAAATTCCAAATTTGATAATACATGGGTCATCTTGCCTAATGTTTCAAATTTTTAGGGATTTGTGATTAATGAATACCAGTGTAGTAAGTATAATGTGTTTCTTCGACAGTACTAAGCCTTCATGTTATGTAAATCAAAGTACACAGTGACTAAGTATGAATTTTTTGTAAAGTTTGTAACTATAAATAGTAGTTACTGAGAAAAACATGAAAGACTGCGATGCCTTGTGGTGGGATGCAACTAAGATTTTTATTGCTTCTCATAAAATAAAATTAAGTCAATAGATAATATTAATTATTCATGAAGTAATTAATTGTAAAGCAATCTGTACTTTAGTTATTTTGAAACGAACCGCATATTACTACGGAGAAGAAAGCTAAGTATAGCGTATTGTCGAGAGGCACAAAAGTAAACTAAAAGTATATTTTATTACTTAAAGTTTTAGTTATATTACATAGCAAGTAAAAGCGATCGCCTTTGTCTTCCTCTAAAATAAAGTTAAGGCAGCATAACAAAATGGAGTTAGTGATTTATCAGGCTGGTATATTAACTTTGAGATAAATGGAATCGCGATCGCACTTCAGTTATTTTTAAATGAACCACTGAGACGCAGAGAGAAGAAAAGAAAGAGATAGATTGTACTATCTTTAGTTAATAAGTAAATTGCAGAGAAAGTAAAAGCGATCGCCTTTATATTCCTGTAAAATAAAGTTAAGACGGCATTAATCAATGGGGTTAATTACTATGACTGAATCAACAGCAAAACAACCTGCACGTAGAGGCAGAATCTTTCCAGAACGTACTTTAGCACCAGAAGAACTTGCGAGACGCAAAGCTGAAGATGAGGCATTTTATCATCGCTGTCGCGAAATTTTTGAACGTGTACGTCCCGATTTGATTAAGGAACACTACGGCTGGTATATTGCAGTAGAGCCAAATAGTGGTGATTACTTAATTGATATGGATAAAATGCAAGCTCATAAAAAATCCCTTGAAAAATACTCAAATAGTAGACATTGTGTATTCTGTTTAAATGAAACGGGAACAACTGGCACAATATGATTCAGGGGGACTTTGGAGATAATGGGCAACTATTTTTTGAAATTGATTTGATTACATCTGATGGATTAGATTTGCCTGTAGATGCTATGTTGGATACTGGTTTTCCAGGCTTTCTCGCTATTAACAAATAAGATTTAGAGGGTCTAGACTGGTTTTATATCGGTGAGGAATCTCTACAAACTGCTAAGGGGGAATCAAGATTTGATATTTATTTAGGCAAGGTGATATTAAACGAACAAGAGTATGAAATTAACGTTTATGTGGGCAATGAAATGACGGAAGTATTGTTAGGTTCAGAATGGCTAAAAATTCTGCCGTTGGTGGTGAATTACCAGGCTGGTATATTAACTTTAGGATAATTGCGATCGCAGTTATTTTTAAATGAATAGCACATACCCAGATAAAGCATAAGTAAAAAAATAAAATTATTTCACTATCTTTAGTTAACGGGTAAATCACCTATAAGCTAAAAGCGATGTCTACGGCTGGCTACGCTTATTTACTTCATTTATTTTTAAACGAACCGCATACTCCTACGGAGAAGCAAGCTATGCGCAGTGTCTCATTAGAGAAGGACGCAAAGAGCGCGAAGGTAAAAAAAGAGATATATTTTACTATATTTAGTTAATAGGTAAATCGCGGAGAAAGTAAAAGCGATCGCTATTCCAATCACTACCTTTAATTCGCCCTAAATAGCCTGTTAAAGGTGAGGAAAGTTCAATCAAAATTTCGTGCATTTCTGGTGTTTTTATTGGCTGTGGCGGATTTGAGCCAAAATACGCACCATGTAGAGATTCAACACCAGCAGATTCTATACCTGAGTTTTTTAAATAGTTTTTGACAAGCTGGATAATGTGCGATCGCAACCTTATAGATTGTTCAACTTTATTAATATAAGTATTAAGTTTATCTTCAGCTAAACCAAAAGGAGCTTGTTGCAAACACTCTTTTAGTTCTAATAAGTTGATAGAGTTTTTGTAGTGTGTTTGCAGTTCGATTAGTTTTTGTAGAGTTTCCGGACTAATAACATTCATTTGATTTTCGGTAGCTGTTCTTAAGGCGTAAAAATTTAGTTCTCCGGCGGCTATAATTAATTTAATAGAATTGTCATACTGAAATTTACCAAGATGGTTCATACCTATTTTCAGTAACTGTGCAGGTGTACCATCAGTAACTTTTTCAGTTTTAGTTGCTTTGCACTCTCCTACTATTGGATAAGGTTGTTCAGTGTAAAAATCCATGCCTCCTGCGCCACCCGTTGCATCTGGATTTAAGCCTGAACCTGTAAAGCCTAATTTTAGTAATCCTCTACGAACCAATTTTTCAAATGTATGTCCGTCGCTAGAGTTCCCAATTTTAGCAATTTTCTGAATCCAAGCTAAGTCTAAATCTAATGTGTTTGTTGGTTGATTGCTACTCCAACCTAAGAATATTTTTATATCGTCGTCTAATTGTTTAGCTGCTGGTTGGCTAATGGCTAGGGATGCGATCGCACTCTGCAATTCTTCCAATTCAGGATTTAGCGGGGGTTCTAGCTTTTCTAATTGGTGTTTACGTTGGGCGAAGGTGCGATCGTTTAATATCGGCTTGTCTTCAGAAACAGTTAGAGAATTAGGTAAACTAACAAATTTCCCTAGCTTTTCCTGAATGTTGGGATTGACTGATATTTCTTGTAACTGAGGTAACTGATGGACACGCAAGTAAGCCAGGAAAAGATATTGTTGTTTTTGTAGTATCTCCTTTAATATATTTGGTGTCCATATTGTTAATTTAGACAAAATATCTAATGGCTTAGTCTCGTCTAGAATTTGGCAAAGCTCACATTTAGCCCAAGCTTTAATTGAAACTGAAGAGTCAGCAGGATAAAGTGCAAATCTTTGCCCAGGACGAATAAAAATCCTGGGTAAAGCTGCAATTGTTCGTCCCTGTATTAAAGCTTCAATATCAGGGATGGGTAAACATAGCCCTGTTGGAATTGAAAACTGCTGATTCATTTCTAGTTAGCTATATATTTGGGTCGATATTATCAGTAGTAGGAATGGACTTAGGAATTGAAATAGGAAATTCATTATCAACCAAATTATCATAAGTAGGAGGGCTGATGATTTCTCTAATAAGAGGATTATTGATTGCTATTTTTCGCTGCTTAATAAAGTCTAAAACCTGTTCTTGAAAATCTAAAATCTCTTTTTCCTCTTTAATTCCATAATTTTCGCTGCCCCAGTAAACCCATAAAATAGCTAAAAGAGGTTGAATATCTTCGCTTTGTAGAGCTACCCATTTTCCCTTTTTTTTATTCAACAGTATTCCCAATCGCTCTCTAGCTACTGCTGCAACTGGGCTAATAACGTTTGTGCGAACTAAGCAACCACGAGTTAAGTTAAATGTTTCGTAGTCAATCAGCCGTCCCAAGGCAGCACCGATAACGTTGCGATCTTGCTGAACTACATCTACTCCAATCCTCACCTTCCTATTATTGCCAATATTTTTGCCGATAATTTTGAAATCCATAAAGCCATTATTTGCTGCGCTAGGCTCTACTTCTTCAATCGATTCGATTCTTACTCCCTCTAAAGTTTGCCCCATTAAACTATAGATGCAAAGACGAAGAGCTTTAGAAATTGATACTTCATCTTCTAAGAGTTCATCAATATTTTCATTCACATCTGCTAACTCTTGATGAAAGTATATTTCAACAAGAGAGACATTAACTTGTTGTCCTGTATTTTTTTTATTGTTTTCAGCAAACTTATTATCATAATCTATTTGATTTTTCTCAACAATATCTTCCTCCTTTGGAATATCACTATTATTAATGTACTCAATTGGCAGAAAATTCTCTGCACACCATTTTAAAATTGACCTAACAGTAGGTTTCTCTTTACCTCGTTGCCTAAGCTTATTTTCATCAAATGGGTAAAGAACATAAGGTGGAGTCTGTTGATGTTCTTGATAAAAATCCTGTAGCCATCCTTTAACAAGAGCAATAATATCATCAGAATTGAGATATTTTAACTCAATTGGTTGTCTATCAGCTTGTTCACTTACTAATCTATCAATGACCGCCTCAGCTTGTGGTAAAAGTCTGATTTGCTCATTCCAAGTCTCAGGATACATAGCCGACAGGAAAACACCTCTTTTTAGATTGTTATATAAATCCTTAATTAAGCTTGCAATAACTTGTGCTGTTGTCAAACCATTTTCTGCAACGTCTGCATTATCTAATTCATCAAAGCAAAATACTGGAATTCTATAATGGCTAGTGATATCTAGAATCTGCCGAATATTACGTAAAGATTCAGTCTCTCTATCCTCTTTTGTTGGATTTGGCAAACCCATTGCTTCAGCTTCTTCCTGTGTTAGTTCTAAACCAGATAGCCAGCGATTTGCATAATTAACATGGACTGGAGAAAGTGTCCACAAAATTGCTTTAATTATGTAAGGGTTGCTAATTTCAGGTTTAAGTGGCAAAACTAGTTTTGTAAATTGTTCAACAAAGTTAATTGAATATTTATTTAACCAAGTTGGATATTGGCTAATATACTGTTGTGGTGTGTAGTTCCATTGCTTCGCTTCGTTAATTAAAGCAGCTGCGATTTCTTGCCACTGCATTACCTTTTGACTACCAAATGCTCTGAGGCTAGAGGCAACACTTTGTAAAAATTCATATTTGATTTGATTTAAGTTATCATATTTACTCATGTAAATAAATAAACTATTATTTTCCGCCTGCAAATGATGGCGAATTCGACTAATAATATGGCTTTTACCTAGCCCTCTTTCGGCTACAATAGTTATACCTACAGTTGTACGCTGCCCTTTTTGTATTTTGTCAAGTGCGTCAAATACTGCACTAGAGGCATGAGCATTAATTGAAGATACATCAGGAAAACTTTTTCCCCATATTTGCTGTGGTTTAACAATAAGATGCCCTGCAAATGGGTTTTGCTTTTGAATTAATTCGTCAATGGTAGATGTGCTATTAATCATCAGAGTGTGAGGTTTATGAGTAAATATTTTAAGAAAGTTTAAGATTTCAGGCGTTTTGAGTAGCAGCGTAATCCATTGAGTTCTGTAGTAATAGAATCTTCTATTTTGTCGCTTGCATTATCTTCTACAGTTCCACCTTGTAGTTGCAAAATATCGTTAGCTTGCATTTCTAGCAGCCAATCATTAAACTCTGTACGACTAACGCGATCGCCAATTCCTCTTCTAATGCGATAAATTGGCACTAGATTATTAAAGTTGTACTCATAGTTCAGCTTGTCGTAGACTTCCAACGCCACTGACTTAAACTCGTCGTAAGATGCGATTCCTTCCGAAAGCTTCGCTAACGCACCTTTCCCATTAACTAGTACATCTGCACCAACTACCGCAACATCAATCTGACTAATCCACTTCACCAACGCATTCGCCGCCCAAGTACCGACAATCGTCCCTTCAAACTTAAACTCGCTACTTCTCAAACCCTCACCCAATACCTCTAAACCCTTGCCAGATGTCAGAGAATATCCCTTTTTGGAAATTGCGATCGCACCCTGCTTCTGTAATTCCTCGAATATGCCCTGATAATCTGCTACCTTTTTACTTTTGGATACAATTCGCTTAGTGAGTTGACCCTTTTTAACTTCCTGCTGCATTCCTCCCAAATCCCACAAAGCCAAAAGAAGACGAGTGCTAGTGTTTTTTGATGTCATATTGAGTGTACTTTTTGGCAAAAAGCATCATAGTAACTGTATCTTTCTAAGTTATTTATGCAGAAAAAATAACCGAGAAATTGCTGAAGATTTCGGCGTTTCAGCTAAATAGACTCATAAAAAAATCAACAATATATTTCCTTGGGATGAATACGATTTCTCTCAAAGGCGGGATGTAATACTTGAGAAAATCCATGAATATGAAAGAGAAACGCTGTAGCTGTGCAGTTGTAAATTGAGTGGTATGTGTTTTTTCAATTCCCAGCGAAATAACAGGAATTCCAACTTTGTTTTTGCAACAGCAAGGCTTTTAGCAAATACAGGTGAGAACGAAATCCAATGAACACAATATATAAAGAACGTAAAATAGTTTCGCGTCTATTTGCAGTGCTGCTTTCGGCATTGTTGATGGTTCCCTTACTGAGTAGCTGCGGAGGCGGTTCCCAAAAAGCTAATGTGCCACCACCAGTGGATGATACCGTTGGTAGAACAGTGAGCGATCGCAAGACTGCAAGTCAAACCGAAGTTAAGAAAGGATTGGGTACAGGGCAAAAAGTGGCGCTTTTGGCAGGAGCTGCGGCACTTTACTATATGTACAACCAACATAAAAATGCTCCCCAAGAAGGAGCGCAAGGTAAATATTATCTATCCAAGAATGGGCGTGTATACTACCGTGATGCTGAACATCGCGCTCACTGGGTAACGCCACCATCAGAAGGAATTCGAGTACCAGAATCTGAAGCACAAAAGTATCGGGAATTCCAAGGCTATAACCGGAGTGCCACAGGTCGCGATCTCACTGGTCTAACTTCATCCGCAGCCCCAGCACTGTAGACCAGCGAAGCGTGTGTAAATAAGAAAGCGGGTTTCCCGGAGGATAACGCCGATCGCGCACGTCGGAAACACGAACTTAAATCAGGAGACAGATTATGGTAGATGAATTTTTCCGTAAGGCGAAGGACTTGCTTTTGGGGTCGAACAGCGATCAAGCCGATCAAGATGCCGAATTCCGCGATCGCAATGTACGTCCAGCCAGCGAAGATCCATACGGCGATCCCGCAGACCCTGCATCTTACGGCAATGTTCGCCCAGCTAGTGAAGACCCCTACGGCGACCCCGCAGATATCTCGTCTTACGGCAATGTTCGCCCAGCTAGTGAAGACCCTTACGGCGATCCCGCAGATATCTCGTCTTACGGCAATGTTCGCCCAGCTAGCGAAGACCCTTACGGCGACCCCGCAGACACTGGGGAGTTTGGTGACGTCCGCCCAGCCAGCGAAGACCCCTATGGCGACCCCGCAGATCAGGATTACCGTCGCTAACGCAAAACCCAACCCTCCAACCCCCTTCTCTAGCAAAAAATGGAGACGATTCAAAGCCTCTTCCTTAGAAGGGAAGAGAATTGGAAAGGCATTTCCAGATTTGATTTATAGGGTGATAAATTTCGGAATTAAAGAATAAGGCAGTAGTATTAGAACCTACTGCCTTTTATTTTTGTTGCTATTTCTACAAATTACGAATTACAAATTACGAACTATTTTATTACCCAAAATTTCCTGTGATCGCTCAATATTTTGACGCACAGATTGAGCCGAAGTATGCAAACCCTCTCTTTCTTCATCGGTAAGCGTCAATTCCAAAATACTTTCAATTCCACCGCATCCCAACCGACAGGGAACACCAATTACAACATCTTCTAAACCGTATTCACCTTGCAGATACGCCGCCACAGGAAGCAACCGCGACTGATTTAATAAAATCGATTCTACCATCACACTAGTAGCCGATGCCGGAGCAAAAAAAGCACCTCCCGTATGCATCAATTCCACAATTTCTGCGCCACCGTTCCGAGTTCTTTCTACCAAACGTTCAATCGTGGCTGCATCTAGCAATTCAGTGATGGGAATGCCGTTAACGGTAGCATAACGAGACAAGGGAACCATTAAATCACCGTGGCTACCCAAAACCATTGCTTTGACATCGGCAGGTAAAACGCCCAATTCTAGGGCAATGAAGGTTTCAAAACGGGCGGAATCTAACACACCAGCCATACCCATAATGCGATCGCGTGGTAAACCTGTTGCTTGCCAAGCTAGATAAGTCATCACATCCAACGGGTTAGTGACGACAATAAAAATAGCATTGGGAGAATGAGCGATCGCATTTTTTGCCGCTTCCACCACAATCTGGGCATTGGTTTTCAACAAATCATCCCGACTCATCCCTGGTTTCCGGGGAAATCCAGCGGTAATTACCACGATTTGGGAACCAGATGTATCAGCATAATTATTTGTGCCAATAATCTGGCGATTATGTATTTCAATTCCCCTGGCTTCCATCAAATCCAGCGCCAAACCTTGAGGCATTCCCGCAATAATATCTAGTAAAACGACATCTGCCAGGTTTTTCTCTGCAACACGTTGAGCTAAAGTACTGCCAACCCTACCCGCACCTACGATGGTGACACGGGGTAAATTACAGACAATTGGGGAGTTAGGGGAAAAAGACATAAATTAAGATGCCATTTTTATCAACAAGAATTCAGGAGTCAGAATAAATGCTGAATTCTGAATTCTGGCTCCTGAAGTCTTTTTACTTATTTAAACTCTTCGAGTTGATCTACACGTAACCAAATATTAGGTGTTGGCACTTTCCCAAACTTAATCAGGGCGTAATCACCTTTAATATCTACAATTTCGCCCTTGCTTTCAAACAAATAAGAAGGAAAGCGAGCATCACTGGCTTTAGCCTCCAGACTGTTTTCTAGTTTCTCGCGCACAGCGCGAACCATATCTCCTTTTTTGACTGCCATGAGTTCCTCTCTCAAATTTGTAACGTCTTTCACCTGCATTTTAAAAGAGTTTCGAGTTAGAACTCCTAACTCTTGTAAAGACGCGATTAATCGCGTCTCCTGACTCCCCGTAACGTTTGACACTGGGAGCAAAAATGACTAGATCGCCCAGCTAACCTGATCCGTTGAATTGCTGTACCACAAACTCGACAGGGTTCTCCAGCACGGTTATAAACCCAGGCTACACCACCATAGTTGCCGTTAGTACCTTTAACATTTAAGAAATTACTAAATGTCGTACCACCAGCCTCAATACTGGTTTCTAACACTTGAATTATCGCTGTTCGCAAAAGTTCAATTTGCTTTAGCTGCAAATCTATACACAAGGTTTCAGGTAAAATTCCACTCTTAAATAATGCTTCATCAGCATAAATGTTACCTAATCCCGCCACCACCGATTGATCCAGTAACGCAGTCTTAATTGGACGGCGGCGGTTTTGGAGTTTGCTTGCTAGATATTCAACAGTAAATTCGGGTGAAAATGGATCTGCTGCCAGTTTTGCTAAACCAGTGATAATACTTTCTACAGCAACACCAGGTGGAACCCACCATATTTTACCGAAGGTTCGCTGGTCAACAAAACGTAATTCTTGCCGATCCCCAAAGAATAATCTAACCCGCGTATGCTTGTGTAATGGTTCATCTCTATCCAGCCATAATAGTTGACCGGTCATTCGCAGATGAACCCCTAGCCAACTTGTGGAAGAGGGGGAGGAAAGTTCGGCAAGCAGATATTTACCGCGACGATGCCAAGTAGTGATGGCTGCGCCAACCCCTCCGGGGTAGGCATTATATTTAATTCCATTAACAAACTCACCAACAGAAAACGGGTAGGCGATGGTGCGATCGAGCAACACATCTCCTCCCGTAATTTCTTGGTTGAGGGTCAATTGATTTAGACCCCTTCGGACTGTTTCAACTTCAGGCAGTTCAGGCATTCAAGCTGAGTTAAGCAGGCAATTATGATTTATTTGAGGGATCGAGTAAGAAGAGATGGGGTAGTAACTTACATAGCCGTAGATGGCTCGTATTACTACCCAAAAGAAACCGTAAATACCCGCAGGGCGGCTCTCGTAGATTAGAGTAGGCTAGGACAAAGAATGAATGAGCTGAAATTTTCAGACTTCATACTTCAGACTTAAGACTACCCTTCATCATCGCATCAAACAACCCCCTTGTAGCTTTGCTGCTATTTTTTCGGTGCTTTAGCCTTTGGTGCTTCAACCTCGACTAATTCATCCTGGGCAAAGTTGTTGGTATTAATACCAGAGTAATTGACCTTATCAAAGCGGACAATTACAGGGTATTTGATGCCGCTTTGGTCGATGGAAGCCACAGTTCCTAGATCCTGAAACCAGTAGGATTCAGGGCGGAGAATACGTACTTTAGAACCACGTTGAACCATGATTATTTTCCCTTTTAGTTATCAATCGCCAATCTAGAGGGCTAATTGATTTCACTCTACAACCTCAAGGTCGCAGCAAGAGTCTTTGTTAAGTTATTTGTCTGAATTGAGGAGTGGGTATGGGGCATAAGAGGCAGAGGTGCGGAGGGGCAGAGGGGCAGAGGGGAAAAATTTACTGCAACTTTCTCTGCTTTCCCTGCTCCCCTGCCCCCCTGCTCCCTCATCTCCCCAGTTACATACCATATCCAAAATTGCAAAAGGTATTAGACCCCACTTGACAAGGTAGACGTTATAGCGTACCGTCATTCGCAAATAGCTATTTTGTCAAAGCTTATGTTTTAGTTAAGACAAACACACTTCCCTCATTACCTCTGCCGATCCGTAGGTCGTTATCTATATAAGTGATATCTAACCAGCCTTGCTGTTTGTCACTGTTTATGGCAACATCAATTCCGGGAAATTTTCTACCTTCTTCAATTTGTTGGATAAAAGTTACCGGAGAATTGTATTCTATTAAACGTTGTAAGCCGATAATAGAACGCTCAAATTTCACTTGGACACGCCGACCTGAAACTGGCTCAAATTTAGCAGCAACGCTGACTAATCCTTCTAAATAAGGTAAGCCATAAATCTCAGCTATGTTGTAAACACTGGTAGTATCTACCCGGATATACTGATAGATTTGACCCAGTTTACATAAAGGGAAACGGTCTAAGTTTAAAAGAGCCTTGCTAGTGGTGTATAGTAATCGCCAATTGCCATCTAGCAAATTACTAGCTTCCACCGGACGGGGTGTAGGATTAAAGTCTTCTAAATTGGCGATCGCTGCTAAGATAACCTGTTTCTGTTCTTCGGTCGCCAGTAGACCGCGATTTGTACCAGCGATCGCATCCATAAGAGCCGCTTTTCCCATCATCGCCTGTCACCTCAAAAATCACTCACTTTCCATCAGCATAAACAAGATATTAATGACATATATGTAGAGCCATAAAAATTACTAAGAATCGCTTGACCTAAGCCTTATGCTTATTAAATAAAAAAATTTCTATCTGAATGCGGATTTATCAATTAAAGGGTTGAAAAGATAACTAAATTAATCCGTGTCAAGTGATAGACTCTAAATGTCAACTTACGTAAACCTTTTCTTGTCCTGACTCGATATGTTGAACTCTCCATTACGTGAAGCAGCTCGTAACCAAAGAGCCGATGTCATCCCCCTAAAGCCAGAGTCCTCTTTGTTGGACTGGTTACAAAACAACGGTCGCATCATCGCCCGTGACGTTCACGAACCGGATTTTCAAGCTGACGAAGAAGGAATAGACTCCCTAATGGGTGTAGATGATGGAATTGGCTACGACCTCGATGATGATGACGATGATGATATAGGAATCGCTGAGAATTAGCCTTTTCAGGCTAGGGACTTGGTAGTATCCCTAGTTACTGCTATTCAATTTTATTAAGTGTGGAGTGAAGGGAAACTTCTGTGGACGCTAAATTATCTCCTGAGCAAGGATTAAACATTTCTGGAATCGCTCTAGCCTCTTTATTAGCCGTAGGGTTAGGTACAACAGCATTTTTCTTGGATTCGATGGCCAATCGGCTACCGTGGCAAAGTATGTCGCTAACTCTGCCATTACTGTTGTGTGCGTTGGGTTCAGGTTTGGTGGGCTATTGGGTAATACCTTTACTTCAAGCACTTAAAACTGGGCAAATAATTCGTGAAGATGGGCCTCAAGCTCATCTCAAAAAGGCAGGCACTCCCACAATGGGCGGTATATTTTTTATACCTGTATCTGTGTTGCTTGCCTGCATATTGTCTAACTTTTCTAAAGAGGTGCTTGCAGTTTCGGCTTTGACAATCAGCTATGGATTGATTGGCTGGCTCGACGATTGGCAAATTCTGCGCCGGAAATCAAATAAAGGTATATCTCCACAAACAAAACTGGCTTTGCAGGTGAGTTTTGCGGCTATGTTTTGTCTATGGCTGATGTTTAATCAACCTTCTAATATTACAAATATTGCTTTGCCTTGGGTAAGCTTCACACTACCATTAGGATTCCTATTTTGGCCTTTAGCAGGTTTTGTACTAGTTGCAGAAAGTAATGCGACTAATTTAACAGATGGTATTGATGGCTTGGCAGCAGGAACAGTAGCGATCGCACTTTTGGCATTAGGTGCTTTAGTCGCACCAACAGCACCAGGATTGATGGTTTTCTGTGCTGCTCTAAGTGGCGGGTGTTTAGGTTTCTTAGCCCATAATCGCAACCCAGCCCGCGTTTTCATGGGAGATACTGGTTCCCTGGCACTGGGAGGAGCTTTAGCTGCTGTAGCACTATTAACAAACAGCTTAGTAGGTCTGTTTATTCTCAGTGGTATCTTCTTTGTCGAAACCCTCTCGGTAATGGCACAGGTAAGTTATTACAAAGCCACGAAGGGCCCCGATGGCAAAGGCAAACGTCTCTTCAAGATGGCACCTTTACACCATCATTTAGAACTTACTGGCTGGTCAGAATTGCAAGTGGTTGGAGTTTTTTATATAATCGCTGCTATTTTGGCTACCATCTGTTTAGCGAT
The DNA here is from genome assembly GCF_034530915.1 of Nostoc sp. DedQUE09. Lineage (NCBI taxonomy): Bacteria > Bacillati > Cyanobacteriota > Cyanophyceae > Nostocales > Nostocaceae > Nostoc > Nostoc sp. DedQUE09. Next base: position 36,387 of record NZ_JAVRCE010000015.1, on the reverse strand, counting down.
CGCACCTTTCTAAATGTTTTAAAAACTGCTTGAATATAAAAAACAACTCCCATATCTTCAGGGAGTTGTTTTTTTATAGAGTAAATTTATAAGTTTCTGATTTCTATGGAAACTGAAGCGCAAAGGATAGTCATAGAGTCAATCTAAAATCTAAAATCTAAAATCTAAAATTGTTTGACCACTTGCGGTATTCTAAATTCTTTATTCTTCAATTATAAGTATTTACATATTCCCTAACTCGATTCTTCCCTGTTCGCTTTGCCTCAAGCATCGCTTGATTCGCCCGATTTAGAAAATCTTTAACCGTAATCCCTGGTTCTGATACAGCTATTCCAAAAGAAGCGGTGATGCTTTCGAGGAGCCGGTCGCCGTCCTTCAATTGCATTTGTTCAATATCTAGCCTTAATTGTTCTACTCGCTTTCTGAGCGTTTCCAGTGTCATATTAGGCATGACAATCACAAATTCTTCACCACCCCATCTGCAAGCAATGTCAAAGGAGCGAATAGATTTTAAAAGTAACTTTGCTAATCCCTGGAGAACAATGTTGGCAGTCACGTGTCCATAACGCGAGTTGTAAGACTTGAAGTTATCGATATCAAGAAAAATAATACTAAGAGGTTGTCCCGATCGTTCCGCTTCCGCTAACCTTTGTTCTGTTATGCTTTCCATATAGCTTTGATTGAATAGTTGGGTCATCCCATCCCGCAAGTTTTCATGGGTTAGACGTTGTTTAATCGATAGATTATTCAGTGCAATGCCTAATGTTCTAGCAATAATCTCAGAAGTTTGTCGATCTTCTGGACTGATTTCTTCAAGCGCATCGAGGTGTAAAATTCCAACTACTTCGCCTTGTGCAAACAATGGAACGCACAAATGTGTGCCGCTAACAGGCTGTATTAAGTGACTGCACATTAGTCCGGAATTACGAGGCGATGAAAGATTTAATTTTCCTCTCCGCAAAGCCCAACAATCAGATAGTGAAAATATTTCTTTACTTCTTCTTTCACCTCCCCAAAAACTATTCATCTGAACATAATTTTTAGAATTAGCAATTATATAAATAGAACCCCTTATATTCGGAAATAGCTTGGAACACGTTAAAGCAACTACTTGATACACCTCATCTTCAGACTCGCAGGAATAAAGTATCTCCGCCATATCTGAGAGATATATAAGTTCTCGTTTTTTTGCTTCTAATTTCAGTGTTTTTTCTTCTAGTTGCCGATTTAAATCAGTGAGCGATCGCTGTGCTTCTATAGATTCTGTAATATCGATACTGATCCCACCAACGCGGTAAGCACCCGTTGCGCCATCGCTAAACGGAAACTTAAACGATAGCCAGTAGCACGGCTGATTATTAGCAGATACCTTTACTTCTTCAATCAGTTTCAAGGGACGTAGAGTTTTCAGAACGATTCGATCGTTTTCCATTACTCGCCGCCCCTCTTCTGGATCTGGCAAGAATTCACTATCCGTTTTTCCTAACCATTCTTGTGGATCTACCGAAAATCTAGATTGTAGCTCCCGGTTGTAGTATAGAATTCTAGATTGCTCATCTTTGATATAGGCTGCAAATGGCCCCTGATCTAGGAATAGGCGTTGCATCTGCTGGCTACGTTGCAGTTCGCGGGTATCTTCTTGATATCTGGCGATCGCCTTGACAATTTGATAAGCGGTTGGCATTAGGTAGAGTAAGGTAGACAAGGAAATAAACGCCATTACATCGAGTACGCCTAAATGCAGCAGCGACACTGCCATATATGGCTCAAAGATCGCCAAAAAGTGATGAAATCCGCAAAATAGTACGAATCCACCTGATAACAAAAAAGCTACCCAAAACTTAGAAGGAATAGTTGCCTTAGTTTTGGCAAAGCAAATCCCTATTACTATGGGGATACCAAAGTATGAAAATGCAGTGATGCTGTGAGCAATTATGCAATTCCAGTAAATAGGTTCCATTACTGACCTGATATTAATATTTCATCCGTTTGACTATAATTCTAGGTAGCCTCAATATGTAAGGATAGAAAGGATGATTTCAGTACCTGATGCCTTAGTTTTACAAAAGTTATTATGGTAACTATCTGAACAGGTGCTAATTTCACCCCTTACAAACCTGGCTTACCAAGTGAGTGAGTTCGGGCAAAATGAGTTTTTCCATCGCCAGTCGCACAGCATTACTCGAACCAGGAAGCGAGAAGATTAATTTATTTTGATAAATACCAGCAACAGCGCGAGATGCGATCGCCCGCGAACCAATTTCTTGATAACTTAAAAAACGAAATAACTCACCGAATCCCGGCAAAGTTTTCTCCAGTAACTTCTCAATGGCATCGTAGGTGGTATCTCTTGGTGCAATACCTGTACCACCATTGAAAATTACAGCATCCAAATTTGCGCTTTTACCTAGATTTTCTATCTGCCCTTGAATTTGTGTTGGTTCATCTTTAATAATAGTGTAGGCTCCTACAGCATGGTTAGCACCAAGGAGTAACTGCTGAATTAGCTGACCACTTTTGTCTGTTTCCAAAGTGCGCGTATCGCTGACAGTAACTACAGCACAAATTACGAAAACTCCAGGCGAGTCTGGATGGGGTTGTAGCATTATATGTCACTCATGTACTTTTAATAATGGATAATTGGGCATGGTAAATGACGCATTGACAATTATCAATGCCCCATGCCCTATGCCCTATTCTCTATGCCTCATTTTTGCTCAGTCCCAGATCGTTTTCTTCAGCATACCGCTCCATGAAACGCATAAAGCGCTCCCATTCTTGAGCAGATTTCATTACGTAAAGTGCTTCTAATTCTTCCGGTTTCCCGTTAATAAATTTAGCTTTTACTTCACGGGTAATTATTTCGCCTTCTTCGTCAATCAAGTACATCCCGGTAATATCTTCGGTAGTACCTTGATCTAAAATTTTTGGATTCGTAAAAGTAAATGTCGCTGTAGCACTGTCCCCAGTACGCGATCGCGTCAAGCGCACATCTGGAGTTACCTCTTCGTCAAGACCTCTAGAAAACTGGATTTTCGCCATGATGAATGAATTTAAACTTTGGTAATGGTTAATTTAATATTCTCTCATCAATTAGAACACCACGGTCTAGAGGCTACTGTTATTCAGTTTTTAGTGTATATATTTAAATCGCTTCTTTTTCAAGTAATAAAGTTACGGGACCGTCGTTTTCAATCGTAACTTGCATCATGGCACCAAACTTACCTGTTTCTACCTGCAACCCGCTAGCTCTTAACTTGATAACAAAACGATTATACAAATCTTCTGCCGATTGGGGAGCAGCTGAACGGTCAAAAGAAGGACGGCGACCTTTGCGACAGTCACCATAAAGTGTAAACTGACTGACTACTAACAAATCGCCACCAATTTCTTGTATAGATTTTTGCCAACGGTTGTCTCCTTCTTGGTCAGGAAACAGGCGCAATTCTAAGCATTTACGCACCATCCAGTCGATTTCAGCATCAGTATCGGTATTGGCTATACCTACAAGCAAATTTAGCCCCCGCCCAATTTTGCTGATAATTTCATCATTAACTGTAACTTGAGATGATTTGACTCGCTGGATAACAACGCGCATTTTAATCTAAACGTTCGTGAGGAAGCGTTTTCATTCATCAGGACAAATGGCAGAGCAATTGGGAATGAGTTCCCAGATTCTACCTGGGAACGAGTATTAAACTCTTAACTCCTAACTTTTATTTGCCAAAGCCTTTACCGCGAGAGGTTGAAGGTAGACAAATGCATTTTTCAAGTTGACTAATTAAAGCCTCACGATCCAAATTTTGACCAATCAGCACTAGCTGATTTTTCAATTCACCTTTCCATTCATCATCATCCAAGGTGAAGCGTTTACCGCAAAGGTGGAAAATATGACGCTTCGGACTTTCATCAAACCACATAATCCCCTTGGCTCGGAAGATATTTGAGGGTAGCTGGTTATCTAAGAAATACTGAAACTTCCTAATAGAAAACGGCTTGTCACTTTGGAAAGATATGGAAGTAAAACCATCATTTTCTAAATGGTCAGAATGGTGGTGGTGATCGTGGTGATCGTGGCCATGGTCGTGATGATCGTGACCGCATGTTGAGTGGTCATGATCATCATGATGATCGTGATGTTCATGATCGTGATGGTCGTGTTCATCCACCACTGTGTCAAAATATTTATCCGACTCAAACAGACCAACACTGAGAATTAAAGGAAGTGGCACTTGCGATCGCGTCGCGCGGATAATTCTTGCTCCTTCCTTAACTTCATTAATTTTTCTTTCTAACTCGTTCAAAGTGGCTTCATCAACTAAATCTGCTTTGTTCAGCACAATTACATCGCCATAAGCAATTTGGCTGTATGCTGCCTCAGAGTTAAATAAATCTAGGCTGTAATTTGCCGCGTCTACCACAGTAATAATCGAATCCAAACGGGTTAAATCCCGCAACTCTGTTCCCAGAAATGTTAAAGCTACTGGTAGCGGATCTGCCAATCCAGTTGTTTCCACTACTAGATAATCTAGATTTTCTTGGCGTTCTAAAACTTTGTAAACTGCATCTACTAAATCATTATTAATAGTGCAGCAGATACAACCATTATTTAGCTCCACCATGTTCTCACCAGTGGAAACAATTAGCTCGTTATCGATGCCAATTTCGCCAAATTCATTTACGAGAACAGCGGTTTTTAAACCCTGTTGGTTGTTGAGGATATGATTGAGTAAAGTCGTCTTGCCACTACCGAGAAAACCCGTAATAATTGTTACTGGCATTCCTTGTTTGGGCGTATCCATTGCCGAAGATTCGGGTGTAACTGCTGATTGCATAGCGCTGTGATCAAATATTCAAAAAATAGTAATGTAGCGCAGATAGTCCAGAAAACACTAGCGTCGCAAGGCGGAAGTCGAAAGTTAACACTGAGTGACTTGCCTTGAGCGCAGCCGAAAGGAGTCGAAGTGTCAAAAGTCAAAAACCTTTGATTTCTGGGCTTTCGAGATTTTGTCCAATAGTATGTTGATTTCCGCCGTGACGTACTAGCATAGGGATGCTGGACTGTCATCCCAGCTGCTTTACCCTATTATTACGTATCTCTCTATTTCAGCATTACTCTGTTATGACCCTAACCCTTTACAATACCCTCACCCGTCGTCAAGAACCGTTTGAAACAGTCGAAACAGGCAAGGTTAAGATGTATTACTGCGGTGTGACGGTATACGACTACTGCCATTTGGGTCATGCTAGAGCTTGCATCGTTTGGGATGTAATACGCCGATACCTCCAGTTTATCGGTTATGAAGTCCGATATATCCAGAATTTTACTGATATTGATGACAAGATTCTCAATCGAGCCTGTGCTGAAAATTCATCGATGGAAGCCGTAGCCGATCGCTTTATCAAAGCATATTTTGAAGATATGGCGCGGCTCTCAATCAAAGAAGCTGATGAATATCCGCGTGCTACCCACACGATGAATGGCATTCAGCGATTAATTCATGAGCTAGAAAATAAGGGTTTTGCTTACCCTGCTGAAGGCGATGTTTATTATGCAGTGCGGCAGTTTTCTGAGTATGGCAAGCTTTCTGGACAGAAATTAGAAGATTTGCAAGCGGGGAAAAGCGATCGCGTCAACATAGAAGATCCAGAGTACCAGAAAAAGAAAGACTCCTTCGATTTTGCTTTGTGGAAGGCAGCAAAACCGGGAGAACCTGCTTGGGAATCACCTTGGGGCGCAGGCCGTCCGGGGTGGCATATAGAATGCTCGGCAATGGTGCGCGATCGCTTGGGTGATACCATCGATATTCATGCTGGGGGTGCCGACTTAATTTTTCCCCACCACGAAAACGAAATTGCTCAATCTGAGGCTGTAACAGGAAAACCCCTAGCGCGTTACTGGTTGCATAACGGTATGGTGACAGTAGATGGTCAAAAAATGTCCAAATCTTTGGGCAACTTTACCACTATTCGAGACTTGCTGGATCGAGGAGTTGACCCGATGGCAGTGCGGTTGTTCGTACTGACCGCTCAATATCGTACACCAATTGATTTTACCGACGAAGCGATCGCCGCAGCAACCAATGGTTGGCACACCATTAAAGAAGGTTTACTCTTCGGCTACCAATACGGCAAAAAACTAGGATGGGGAGTGGGGACTGCCTCACTACTTCCTGAAACTGTTGAACGCTTTCAAGAAACTGTAAATAACGACTTTAATTTTCCTGGTGGGTTAACAGTGCTGTTTGAATTAGCCAAAGAACTGCGCCGTGAGGGAAATATTATTGTGCATGAAGGGAAAACCGAAACATCAGCAGAGGACTTACAACTTCAATGGCAAACTCTCGTTACATTAGCTGGAGTTTTGGGTTTAGAAGCCAAGATAGAAGCGGAAACTGACAAGAGTAATGGTTTAAGCGATGCGGAAATTGAAGCGAAAATTCAGCAAAGGCAAGAAGCACGTAAAGCCAAGAATTTTGCCGAAAGCGATCGCATTCGTGACGAACTTCAAGCACAAGGTATTACGCTAATTGATAGCCGTGATGGCACGCGCTGGCACTGGAATTAGGGAGAGTGAGGAGTAGGGAGTGGAAAAGCAGGGGAGCAGGGGAGAAATTGCAGTAAGTTTTTCCCCTCCGCACCTCTGCGCCTCTGCACCTCTGCACCTCTGCCCCATTCCCCATTCCCCATTCCCCATTCTTTATTCCCCAAAATTATGTGGTCTGAACTCAAAAAAGCGATCGCTAGTTTCGATATACCCGCTGATTGGATTGGTATTAGAGCCGTAAAGGAAACTTCTACTAACCGTTTAGTCCGTGACGCCTTACCCCAACTAAACGGCAAATCCTTCACTGTCGGAGCCATGCTGGAAGTTTTGGTCAATGGCTGTCTGGGTTATGCAGCTACTAACTCTCTAGAACTGTCTTCCCTGCAAACCGCTGCCCAAACAGCCTACAAACAGGCACTAGCAGCCAGTGAATGGTGGATACATCCTTTCCGTGAAAGTGAGCGCCCTAAAGTCGTTGGTGAATATAAATCTCCATTTATTGAGCCATTGGATGCTCTGAGTCCAGGAGAAATCAACGATTTACTAGTTCGCATTTGCCAAACGCTGAAAGTTGACGACAAAATTGTGCAAACCATAGCCAGTGCCAGCACCACTGAGAGAGAATCTTGGTTTGTTAGCAGCAACGGCTCAGAAGTTTATCAAAAAATTCTATCTATAGGCACTCATTATGGAGCCACCGCCCAAGATGGAGCAGTTGTCCAGCAGCGCAGCAACAACGGCTCGCAAGCAAACTGTTACCAAGGCGGACTCGAACTGTTAAAACAAGAAAACTTATGGCATCGGGTGCGGCAAATAGGTGAACAAGCAATAGAACTCTTGACAGCAGAAGAATGCCCAACCACCCGTACCAATTTAGTTTTAGCTCCAGATCAAATGATGCTGCAAATCCATGAAAGTGTTGGGCATCCCCTAGAAATTGACCGAATTTTGGGAGATGAGCGTAACTATGCGGGGGGCAGCTTTGTTAATAAAAGCGATTTTGGCAACCTAGTATATGGTTCGCCTTTGATGAACATTACCTTTGATCCTACCGTGCCTGGTGAATTTTCTAGCTACGGCTTTGATGATACCGGTGCTGTAGCGACACGGGAGTATTTGGTTAAAGAAGGTGTACTGCAACGGGGTTTAGGCAGTCTAGAGAGTCAAGCCAGAGCAGGTGTAGCAGGAGTTGCCTGTGCCCGTGCTTGCTCATGGAATCGACCAGCGATCGATCGCATGGGTAACTTGAATTTAGAGCCTTTAAACGGCACTTTTGAAGATATTATTGGCGGGATAGAACACGGGGTTTACATGGAATCTAACCGTTCTTGGTCAATTGATGATCGCCGCTACAAATTCCAATTTGGTTGTGAGTACGCTAAATTAATTGAAAATGGCAAACTCACCAAAACCCTTCGTAATCCAAATTACCGCGCCACAACACCAGAGTTTTGGCATAGTTTAATTAAAGTCGGAGATGCCACAAATTGGCAAATGTATGGTACTCCTTATTGTGGCAAAGGAGAACCAAATCAGGCCATTTGGGTAGGACACGGTTCGCCTATCTGTGTGTTTGCTAATGTTGAAGTTTTTGGTGGAGGAACTTGAAAAAAGTTAGGAGTTGAAAGTTATAAGTTAAAAGTTAAAAAAATCTTCAACTCATAACTCCTCACTCCTAACTTATAACTTTTTCCCCTTCTCCACTTCCTATTAATATTTAACATCTATGAAAATTGAGGAATTATCTGCATTAGAAGTCAGCTTTAATCGACTGATTGAAACTCTGCTGTTCAAGAAAGCAGAAAATGAACAATTTACTGTACGACTTAGCAGTGAGGTAAGTCAATTTACTCGTTTTAATCATGCGAAAGTGCGACAAACTGGTTGTGTTGCTGATGGTTGGATAGAACTAACTTTGATGAAAGAGCAGCGCAACAGTGTTCGGCAGTTTCCCTTTACTGGCAATTGGGAGGTAGACTGGCAGTTAGCATATAATTCTTTACAGGAATTACGTGAAGAACTTATTTTACTACCCATCGATCCATATCTAGTTTTCCCATCAGGAAATAATACCAGTCGAGAAATACATTTTGGGAATTTATTGGCGGCAGAAGCAGTAGTCCCAACGGTGCTAGAACTTGTTGCTGAACTAGATTTTACAGGGATATATGCAGGGGGAATGGTAATTAAAGCTTATGGTGATTCTAGCGGTCAAAAACACTGGTTTGCAACTGATTCTTTCACATTAGATTATTCTCTATTCTCTACATCTGGACAAGCTGTTAAGGGTACATTTGCCGGGAGTGATTGGAATGAATCTACATATATTGCAAAAATTAGCGAAGCTAAAAAACAACTAGAATTGCTTGCTCACCCAACTAAAGAACTGCCACGTGGACAGTACAGAACTTATTTTGCACCTGCTGCTGTTGCAGATTTATTATTGATGCTTTCTTGGGGAGCTGTGAGCGAAGCTGATATCCAACAAGGAAACAGTGCTTTAGCTGCCTTATCGCGTCAAGAAAAACAACTTTCTCTAAAATTTAGTTTGAAAGAAAATTTTCAGAGAGGATTAGTGCCGCGATTCAATGAATTGGGAGAAATGGCAGCACCGGAGTTACCTGTAATAGAAAAAGGAAGTTTGGTAAATACTTTGGTGAATTCCCGGACTGCTAAGGAATATCAAAAAATTGCCAACGGCGCTAATGGTTCAGAGACTTTACGAGCGCCAGAAGTGAGTACTGGTAATTTAGTATTTGAGCAGATTCTTCCGAGTTTAGATACAGGATTATATGTATCAAATTTGCATTACTTGAATTGGAGCGATCGCCACACTGGTAGAATCACAGGTATGACTCGTTATGCTTGTTTTTGGGTAGAAAATGGAGAAATTATCGCCCCCATTGAAAACTTACGTTTTGATGAAAGTCTCTATCGCTTCTGGGGAGAAAATCTAATAGATTTGACTACTTTTCAGGAGTTTATTCCCGAAGTAGGAACTTATGAAAGTCGCCAACTAGGAGGTAGTTTAGTTCCCGGTATGCTGGTAGAAGATTTTACATATACTTTGTAATCATCTGCTGAGAGGAAATCAAAAGCCAACAGATAAAAATAGGCTCTATCGCTCCCTTTATGGTTCCTAATATTAAATCCATGCTTTTTTAAACCTATTATCCTTACGCAGAATGGGTTTTGCAGTTTCTCAGCTTGGTATTTAATAATAGCGTAAGTCACTTTATGATCAGGGGAGCGATAGAACCAAGAAATTTACCTTAAGAAGATGTTTGAAAAGTATTGCGCGGATAGAAATCGCTACTATACAAATATTCGCGTAGCGTCCCGTAGATAAGGTGGCTTTCCCCATGAACAATTGGCGCACGACTTATAATCGCCAAAGCTAGTAATAAATTAAACCTCTTGCATAAGTCGAATAAACCCCCTTTATCCCCCCGATATATTGGCGGTAAACTTGAAATCTTGCCCCCTCCCCAATACATACGGGGAGGGTTGGGGAGGGGTGATTCAAGGATTTTTGCAAGAGGTCTATTAGACTTTACAAACATCCTCTAACAGGGAGATGACATCGGAGCTAGCTAATGACAAATAAACTATTAAGCTAGAGCGACGTAGACATCAGCATTTCCAAAACCAACAATATCATTGCGACCATCGCCGTTGATATCGCCAAGCTGACGCGGATATTGGTTAAAGCTAGTCCATCCGCCATCAACCACAGAAAAATTATCGCTTTGAGCGACAAATATCGAACCGAAAGTACCATTGGTTTGACCTAGAGCGGCGTAGACATCATTATTTCCAAAACCGACAATATCATCGAGACCATCGCCGTTGATATCAGCAAGCTGACGCGAATATTGGTTAAAGCTAGTCCATCCGCCATCAACTACAGAAAAATTATTGCTTTGAGCGACAAATATCGAACCGAAAGTGCCATCACTTTGGCCTAGAGAGACGTAGACATCACTATTTCCAAAACCGACGATATCATCACGACCATCGCCGTTGACATCACCAAGCTGACGTGGATATAGGTCAAAGCTAGTCCATCCGCCATCAACTACAGAAAAATTATCGCTTTGAGCGACAAATATCGAACCGAAAGTGCCATCACTTTGACCTAGAGCGACGTAGACATCACTATTTCCAAAACCGACAATATCATCGCGACCATCGCCGTTGACATCACCAAGCTGACGTGGATATAGGTCAAAGCTAGTCCATCCGCCATCAACTACAGAAAAATTATCGCTTTGAGCGACAAATATCGAACCGAAAGTGCCATCACTTTGACCTAGAGCGACGTAGACATCACTATTTCCAAAACCGACAATATCATCGCGACCATCGCCGTTGACATCACCAAGCTGACGTGGATATAGGTCAAAGCTAGTCCATCCGCCATCAACCACAGAAAAATTATCGCTTTGAGCGACAAATATTGGACCAAAAGTGCCATTGCTTTGACCTAGAGCGGCGTAGACATCACTATTTCCAAAACCGACAATATCATCACGACCATCGCCGTTGATATCACCAAGCTGACGCGGATATTGGTCAAAGCTAGCCCATCCCCCATCAACGACAGTAAAATTATTGTCTTGAGCTACAAACAACGAACCGAAAGTGCTCATTATAATGCTCCTTTAAGCAATAATATTGCGCGTAGTAAAACTACGTATAGCCGTAGTCACATAGATTAGGACAGTGTTGATTGCTCAAAGGCTTGAAACGACTGGGTTTTTACTCAGCACTCAGCACTCAGCACTCAGCACTTTGCTATACCTATTTAAGATTCAGTTTTAGTTCCAGAAACTACGCTAATCATTTACAAACCTTTACACCGTAATATTTTTATGGCAGCTTCTAACTACCAAGCGATGACTGATGAAGAGTTACGGACTGAGTTTGCTAGCATCCCAAAAATCTAGAAGCTTTCCACATTCTTATGGATAGATTAGAGTACCGTCCAAAAATTATTTGTACCACAGATGAAGAAATTGAAGCCGAATTGCAAAAGCGAATTAACCAATCGCGATCGCAGTAAAGTAGACTAGAGAATAAAAATTAAGTATTTTTTCTCCGTCCTGATTTTTCTTACTTTTAAACACAAATATTAATTAAATTAACTTAATTCTAAAATCACCTATTTCTGTAAACTGCATTAATTACAATATCTTTAATAGCGAAATAAATAATTAATAGCAACGATAAAAATTGTTCAAACTGAAGAATTGGATCTAAACGCCAACCTTGAAAAAACAGGATTACTCCGCACATTAACATTATAATTGGTGTAAATATCACTTGAATAATGTAAAGGGCTAAAGCCCAACCTGTAAGCCTAGTTCCACGTTGGGTTAGCCAAACTACTGTTAAAATAAAGTAAATAACTGCCAAAAGAAAATAAATAATTCCAATTAAGCCAGCTAGATTTAATCCAAAATTAACTTGAGCGAAAGTAATCATTTATTAGAGATCCTGTTTAATTACAATCCACAAATTTAAATTTATTATTCGGTAGATTCCCCAAAAAATCATTCTTAATAAAAATAGTTGGGTTAAGCAATAGTGAAACCCAACTTATGATTTTTCATCATCTCTTATTAGAGCCTCTATCGCTTTTTGCTAGGAGGTGAATTGCGCTGAGTGAGGTTATCAATTTGCAATTGTTGCCGTCCGTTGGTGACAATTCGCAACATATCTTTGAGATCCTGCTCGATATTTCCCAGGATGCCATCGGCATAAGCATCAGCACCATCTTCAATTTCTTGAGCTTGAGCGATCGCAGTTTGTCGCATCAGCTCTAACTCTTGCTGACAAGCATACCGCTTGCGGTCAATCTCGGCGAGGGTTTCTTGCATTATTCCCTCACACTCTTGTTGCACTTGTCGCCGCAGTCGTTCAGCTTCTTGTTCCGCCTGGTGAATAATATCGCTTTCAGCTAAAATTTGCGCTCTTTTTGCTTGTGCAGCTTCTACAACCTGCTGTCCATACTCTTCCGCCTCCAGCAGAATTTCGTCCTTTTGGTTGAGAACTGCTGCTGCTTCTTGAAAAAGTGATGGTAAAGCCAGTCGGATGTAATCAAGCTGATCTAGCAGCTTTTCTTCATCTATGAGTGTGCGTCCCGTCAGCGGAATCCTGAGACTAGAGAGAACCATTTCCTCTAGACGGTTGAGTTCCTGCTGAATATCTATGCTTCCCTCTCCACCGAGATATTCTTGAGAGGGGGGATTGCTTCCGTTAAGATTGGGTTCAACATTGGAGATTTCTGATTGTAGCATTGGTATATATCTAGGGCAATGTGTGGGGGAACGAGATGATCGATAGAGCCACCAAACCTTGCAATCTCTTTTACCACACTACTACTTAAAAAACTATACTCATTTGAGGTTGCGAGAAAAACTGTTTCTATTTGGGTAGAAAGAGTTTTATTGGTGTGAGCCATTTGCAGTTCCACTTCAAAATCTGACACAGCCCGTAAACCCCTGATCAAAACTTGTGCTTGTCGCATTTGGGCATAGTTGACGGTAAGACCATCAAAGCTGTCTACTTCTACATTAAGTAGATGTTGTGTAGAAAGACGGATCTGATCTAGCCGTTGCTCTACACTAAAAAGTGGCATTTTGTTAGGATTCCGCAGTACAGCGACAATCACCCGCTCAAACAGCCGACTACCGCGCTGGATGAGATCGAGGTGTCCCAAGGTGATGGGGTCGAAGCTACCAGGATAAATAGCTATCACAATTTTAAATATATCAAAGTTGTTTAGGTGATTATATTGAAACTATTTTGTGTAACTTACTCAAATCTACCATCTTGCGCTCTCGGTAAGGATGGTAAACTCAATTGTTTTAGTGGCACAAGTTATGCTCAACTAGGCGTTAGGAATTAGACTCCTAAATATGAATACTGGATTTTTACCTACGTCCCCACAATATTGTGGAAGATTCAAGTGTAGTTACAGTATTCGAGACACAAGAAACTCCGTACTTAGCTCAGTGCGCGGGTAGTTAACGAACTTTTCTAGGTAATTTTTCATGGCACTGGATTTTTCCACCTTGCCCTTGGCGTTTCAATTTACTTCTCCAGGACCGATTCTGGTGAAAATAGGGCCACTAACTATTCGTTGGTACGGCTTGTTAATTGCCACAGCAGTGTTAATTGGCGTCATCCTTTCCCAGAATTTGGCAAAGCGCCGTAATGTTAATCCTGAGTTGCTAGGCGATTTGTTCTTTTGGTTGTTGATTGGGGCAATTCCTGGCGCACGACTATATTACGTTTTTTTTGAGTGGTCAAAATATGCCCCAACTCCAGGAAAAATTTTTGCGATTTGGGAAGGAGGTATTGCCATTCATGGAGCGATTCTTGGTGGCGTTGTGGCTGCGTTAATCTTTGCCAAAATCAAGCAGGTTTCTTTTTGGCAACTGGCAGATTTAGTAGCACCTTCGCTGATTTTAGGGCAGGCGATCGGACGTTGGGGCAATTTCTTTAATTCTGAAGCTTTTGGCGATCCTACTAATTTACCCTGGAAACTCTATATTCCAGCAGACCATCGTCCTTTAGACTATGCTAGTTTCGATTACTTTCATCCCACCTTCCTCTACGAATCTCTATGGGATTTAATGGTGTTTACGCTACTAATAAGTTTGTTTTTCCGGTCTTTATCCGGTAAACCACGCTTGAAGGTAGGCACACTGTTTCTAATTTACTGGCCAGCCTACAGCTTAGGACGCTTGTGGATTGAAGGCTTTCGCACTGATAGCTTGATGCTGGGGCCATTACGGATGGCACAAGTAGTCAGTAGTCTAGGAATTCTATTGGGATTAGTGGGATTAGCTTGGCTTTACTTACTCAAACGCCCTTTACCCGATGTAGTTCCTACTCTTAAGGGAAATGGGGAGAGTGGGGAATGAGGGGGACAAGGAGAATAACTATGCCCAATACTTCGACTACGCTCAGTACAAGTGCTCAGTTCCCAATGACTAAAAAATAAAAAATGCCCCAGAGTATTCTCTAGGGCTTAACCAGGGTGCATCTACCATTACTCTCTACTAAGGAAAGAGGGTGAATCCGGAAAGATACTGAAGAATTTGCCAAAAAACTTTTTTGAGGGATTGCCGTGTGTTCTTTTACAAACGAATATACTGAAAGCCTAAGTTACAAAAAAGAACTATATGCTGTAGAACCATCTGTGTATATTGTCGGAGCAGGCCCTGGAGATCCTGATTTATTAACGGTGAAGGCACAGAAACTACTGGCTGTTGCTGATGTAATTTTATTTGCTGATTCTTTAGTACCCGAACAAATTTTAGAACTTTGCCGAAAAGATGCCGAGATAATTAGGACTGCGAATCAGACTTTAGAAGAAATTTTGGCGATTATGATCGATAGAGTGCGATCGCAGCACAAATCTCTAGTCCGTCTCCATTCTGGCGATCCTAGTCTTTACAGCGCCATCCACGAGCAAATGCACCTCCTCGCAGAGGCAAATATTCCTTTTGAAGTCATACCTGGTATCAGCGCCTTTCAAGCTGCTGCTGCCAAACTTAAAATAGAACTGACTGTCCCTGGTTTAGTTCAAACCATTATTTTGACACGCATCAGTGGACGTACAGAAGTCCCCGCCACTGAAGAATTAGCCTCTCTTGCGGCACATCAGGCTAGCCTCTGCTTGTATTTGAGTGCGCGTCACGTCGAAAATGCCCAAGCCAAACTACTCGAACACTATCCAGCAGAAACTCTCATTGCGATTTGCTTTCGCATCGGCTGGCCCGATGAAAAAATCAGGGTTGTCCCTCTAAATCAAATGGCAGACTGCACTCATCAAGAAAAACTAATTCGCACTACACTTTATATAATCAGTCCAGCACTCTCAACAACAACGGGGCGATCACGTTTATATCATCCCGAACATAGTCATCTATTTCGCTCATCTCATAACTAAATAGTGGGGCATTGGGCATGGGTTATTCTCTTCATCTCCCTTGTCGCCCCATTACCTCATGTCCTCTGCGTTTCGGTAAACTTAACAGTGTAATAAAATCCAAAATTCCAATTCGGTACTATGCCTTTAATTAAAGTGCAAACTTCTGCATCTGCTCCTCAAAAAGCTGAAATTGAGTCAATGCTTTTAAACCTATCAGCAAAGTTAGCGAAACATTTGGGAAAACCAGAATCCTATGTAATGACTGCTTTTGAGCCAGAAATCCCCATGACTTTTGCAGGGAATACAGACCCGGTTTGCTACATTGAAATTAAGAGCGTTGGCACGATGAAGCCAGATCAAACCGCAGCAATGAGTCAAGACTTTTGCCAGCAGATTAACCAAACTTTAGGTGTGCCGAAAAATCGCATTTACATAGAGTTTGCAGACGCCAAGGGTGCAATGTGGGGCTGGAATGGCACAACCTTTGGTTAATTAACCATCTTCTTTGGTCAAGACTAACTCGATCTAGCAGGTGTAGGATAGAGATCCTACATCAACTCGTGATTTTTTTATGTCCGCTACGCCTCTTGTATCTCAGGTTGACTCACACAACCCAGAAAAATCAGAATTAATTCCTCCCCTTCTTGGTGCTTCTCTGGCGGAGTTAAGCACTTGGGTGCAGCAACAAGGACAACCTGCTTACAGAGGAAAGCAACTGCATGAATGGATCTACGATAAGGGAGTGCGATCGCTAGCTGATATTTCTGTCTTCTCCAAGCAATGGCGCAAAGAAGTAGCAGAAGTTCCCATTGGGCGCTCAATTTTACATTACCGCTCTGAGGCTCCCGATGGTACGGTGAAATATCTTTTACGATTAACAGACGGGCAAATTATTGAAACTGTTGGTATCCCCACCTTCGCAGAAAGGGGAGAAGGCCCAAAAGCCCGTTTGACAGTTTGCGTCTCTACTCAGGTGGGTTGCCCAATGGCGTGTGATTTCTGCGCTACTGGTAAGGGAGGCTACAAACGTAACCTAGCACGGCACGAAATTGTCGATCAGGTGTTGACTGTGCAAGAAGATTTTCAGCAACGGGTTAGCAATGTGGTGTTTATGGGATTAGGTGAACCGTTGTTGAATACTGAGAATGTTTTAGCAGCACTGAAATCTCTCAATCAAGATGTCGGTATTGGGCAGCGATCGCTTACAGTTTCTACAGTGGGTATTCGCGATCGCATCCGTCAGTTCGCGCAAAATAATTTGCAAATTACTCTGGCTGTAAGTCTCCACGCACCCAACCAAGCACTACGAGAAAAACTCATTCCTAGCGCCCGTGCCTATCCTCTCGAAGATTTATTGGCTGAGTGTCGAGAATATGTAGAAATCACTGGGCGTCGAGTTACTTTTGAATACATTCTTCTCGCTGGTGTTAACGATTTACCAGAACACGCATTGGAACTTTCAAAATGCCTGCGAGGATTCCAAAGTCATGTAAATTTGATTCCTTACAATCCTATCCAAGAAGTAGACTACAAACGCCCCAACCGCGATCGCATTCAAGCATTTGTCAACGTTCTCAAGCAGCAAAATACTGCTGTTAGCGTCCGTTATTCCCGTGGTTTAGAAGCTGATGCTGCTTGCGGACAACTAAGAGCAAGTAAGAATTAAATCTGTTTTACTCAGTAAATTTAGTTACTTTTACTTACGTATTTCTGCACGTTAGTTGTAATTGTTGCAAGAGGGCCGCGGTAGGAATTGTTATATTAAGGTTAAGCGATCGCTCAACCCAATCTGTAACAAATCACTTATGTTGAATCGATCATTGACGCTTAAACTATGGCTACTAGCGATTGTTCTTGCAAAAGCTTTGCCGATAGATTCTCCTGTTTATGGACAAATAATTCAACCGATTCCTCAGCAACCTGAGTCCTTTCAAGAAAGAATGAGACAACAACAAGAGGAACGAATTCAGCAAACACAAGAGCAATTGAAGGAAACATGGCTACGCCAAAACCTTCAACAACCACTTCTAGAACCACGACTACAACAACAACAGCAAGAATTTACACGACAACGGCAAGAACTAATACGCCAGCAGCAATTTAGACTACAACAGGAACAAACAAGACAACAACAACAACAATTTACACAACAGCAACAGCTGAGAATACAACAGCAACAACTCAGACAAGATCAACAAATTAGACAACAGCAACAATTTAGATTACAAGAACAGAGACGACAGCAAGAACTCAAACAACAGAAACAAAACCTGTGAAGTGTTCAAAATTTCTGTTCAAGAAAAATTCAGAATTCTGGATTCTGAATAAGAAAGTGGGGAATACCCTGCGGCATCTTGCTACTGACTCGCCACTAATTTAAACCGCTAAATCTTCTTTTTCAGAGATGTGGAAAGGACGACTTAGCGTGTTTAATAAATACGCTTCTTCAGAAGCTTTTTACAAGACGATGCGCGTAGCTTGCTTACCCGTCGTGGTAGTGGTACGCTGACTCACTACCGCTTCGCGCCAGTCAAACTCCAATTTACACAGAATTCTAACTCCTGAATTCAGTTTTGATAAAAACTTTTTTTTAAAATTAGAGAAAATCTTCTCCAATTTTAATTTTTTCTTATTAGCTAACGGTGTGCATGAATGCCAGGGGCATACGCTTCAATTACTTTGCCAGTGCGAGTGCAACTAATCATCAAATAGTCGCAACTTGGGCATTGTGTGCGAGTTAATTGACTATCAGAAATATAATAACGCTCTGCATGACTACCACAATTTGGGCAGTAAATCTTTTGTACTGTCTGCATTTTAAAACCCCTGGTTGTAATTATTTTATATTTGGTAAAGCTACTAGTTAAACCAGGAAAAAATCTGGTTCGACCCAACTTAACAAACTGCTGTAATATTGGCTGATTATTTTAAACAAAACTTCAGGTTTGATAACTTTCCCATATCTTTATCTATTATTCTAGAATTTCAGTGATTTTACCCTCCTACTTTAGATACATAAATTATTTTTAAATTAAATGCCGCTTAGATATTTACTGATCCCTATGACTAATGCCTTGAGAGAGGGTTGTTTATAATCGTTTCAGACGAATACAAAAAAAGCCATTCTTGTATTCAAAAATTAAACCATATAAATTACTGTATATTTAGTAACAAAATATCTATCTTAAGATTTAGTTAATATTTGCTAACAAGATTTATGAGGTCAAATTCTAATGAGATAATTTAAATAAAACTACCAAACTTTATCAGAAACGGCTTTCTTTGGTCGAAACTCCGGGAGCCGCTTAAAATTCTCTCCAATGCCAGTAATTAGACCCGAATCTTAGTGCAGCAAACTCTAGCATCCTTTTGATAACTGGTCTGTTTTTGACATCTTGGAGAGAACTTATGGGAATATATCCGTTAACTAAGTATTGAGTGCTGAGTATTGAGTGCTGAGTATTGAGTGCTGAGTCCTGAGTATTGAGTGCTGAGTTTTGAGTGCTGAGTGCTGAGTAAAAACCCGGTTGTTTCAAGCCTTTGAGCAATCAACACTGTTTTAACCATGTGACTACGGCCATAATATAAGACAGCGTAAATAAACCACCCATTCCAAATCAATGAAACGCTTACGCTGCATTCATTTTTAATTTTTCATTCCGTCTTGCCTACTAGTCCCCAATCTTCAGTTCAAGGTGACAATGGGAGTTCTCACTTCAAGCAGGATGAAAATAATCGTAAATTTCTTGAGCCAAACGTGGCCCAATTCCTGCGACTTCAGCGAGTTGTGTGGTTGTTGCTTGCCGAATATAATCCACTGAGCGAAAATGCCCTAGTAGCTGCTTTTGTCGATGATGTCCTAAGCCAGGAATTTCATCTAAACGCGATCGCTTCAATTTATCACTGCGCTGTTGACGATGGAAACTCACTGCAAACCGATGCGCTTCATCCCGTAGCCGCCGCAACAACTGTACCCCAGGTTGTTCTGCATCAGTTGTTAAGGGTTTAGACTCTCCCGGTAAAAAAATCTCTTCTCGCTGCTTTGCTAAACTTACAACTCGCAAGTCTTCTAATAAATTCATCTCTTGTAAGACGGCGACAACTGATGATAACTGACCTTTACCACCATCGATCATGATTAAATCAGGCCAGTCAGGATTACCCAAACGTGTTAATTGCTGATCTTCCGCATATTTACGGAACCGCCGCTGGATGACTTCAGCAAGACTAGCAAAATCATCTGAATGTCCTGCTGTCACCGTAGGATTTTTAATTTTGTAGTGGCGATAGTGCTGCTTTGCGGGTAATCCGTCGATAAACACGACTTGCGAAGCTACAGCATTTGACCCTTGAATATGGGAAATGTCATAACCTTCGATCCGGTGAGGTACATCTGGTAAATCGAGGATGGTGGCTAAGTCTTGCATTGCTTGGTGATTGCGATCGCCAAATTTCTGCATTCTTTGCAATTCATACTGAGCATTTCGCTCTACCATCTCAATTAATTCTGCTTTAGTTTGGCGCAAAGGAGTCAATATTGTGACTTTTTTGCCTTTACGTTGAGTTAAGACATCCGCCAATATCTCCGCATCTGGTAAATCATGCTGTACTAAAATCTCTAAAGGTATTTCTACGGAATCAGCAGTTTGGTAATGTTCCTCTAAAGCTCGTTGTAAAATAGCTCCTGGTTCCGCGTGAGCATCTGCCACAAAGGCTAAACGTCCAACCAATTGCCCAGCGCGAATCTGGAATAGTTGAATACAAGCGTGTTGTTCATCGGCTGCCAGTGCGATCGCATCCCGCGAAACAGTATCATCTGGTAAGGAAACTTTCTGGTCAGCTGTCAGCGACTTTAAGCCAGAAATTTGATCTCGAATCCGCGCAGCTGACTCAAAATTTAAGTTCTCAGCGGCTGCGTTCATCTGTTGGGTCAAAATATCAATCAGTTCCTGGGTTCGACCTTGAAAAACCATCGCGATTTTTTGGACAATTTTGCGATATTCTTCCGGTGAAATCATCTGTTGACACACACCAGGACAACGCCCTAAATCAAAATTCAAGCAAGGGCGGTCTTTAAACAGTGGTTGGGGTCGTTGTCGCTGTGGGAAGATGCGCTTGCAGATGCGGACAATTTCTCGCAATAAACCAGCATCAGTATAAGGCCCGTAGAATTTATCCTTTTCTTTACCGAATTGGCGCTTACGGGTAATAAAAATTCGCGGATAATCTTCTGACCAAGTAATGCAGAGATAAGGATATTTTTTATCATCTTTGAGCAGCACGTTAAAGTACGGTTGGTGCTGCTTGATCAAATTGGCTTCTAGCGCTAAAGCTTCGGCTTCAGTATCAGTGACAATGAATTCAATTTCTGTCACCAACTTGACCATCGTGGCGATACGTTCAGTCTTGTTGTAGCCATCCCGGAAATAGGAACGGACACGCGATCGCAACTTACGTGATTTACCTATATATATAATGCGATCGCTCCTGTCCCGCATGAAATAAACCCCCGGTTCCGGTGGAATTTCGGCTAGACGGTTTTCTAGTCGTTCTGGCTCTTTAACCAGCGGTAATACTTGAGTAGATATTGTCACAACCAAAATTAGGTAATCTTTATCTATTTTAAGAAAAATTGTTTTTTCGTGCCGATTTAACAAATTATTTATCAAGTAAATATAAAGTAGCCATCATGAGCGGTACATACTACATACAGATGAAAGAGGATTGAGAGAGAAGAATAACTTTTAACTCAGCACTGACTCAACGCCCTGCTACCGCTAATAGCACTCTCAAGCCAAGAGGCTTTTTAGTCTGTATAAAAAGAAGTCGGCTGGATATTTCTTCGGCTTCTCCTACAGTGAGTCAGTTTCTAAGCTAGAGGCTTGGCAAAAACTAACTCCAAGCATCACAACCTTCGAGCAGACGAGAGGTTGTTTCGCTGTCACCTTAGTCATTGACTACTACTGTCAGAATAAAAACTTTGCTTTTTGAATCTATAGTTAACATTTTTAAATTGGTAATACTTTATTATCTAAAACTTTATATTTTAGATTAGATGATAACATTTTTGTATTGAACTAGATTATTTATTAATAAGGAATAGACTTATATATCGCTTACATAAACATTAAATAAAATCTTAATTTATTGGCAATGTTTATGTTTATTTATTGAATTTATAATATTAAGCGCATTAACGGATTTAGTCAGTTAAATTTCCGATTATGATTGAGAATATATTAATTATTCATGATTTCAGGCAAGAGCTAAACTATGAATTTACAAGATTTTGAAATCCGGTATCGTGAGGCTATGGCTGAAACTCTCAATGAACTGCAAACAGCAGTTTTGTTATTAGCACAAGTGCAACAGAAAATTTCAACAATTGGTAGTTCTGTACAAACTCTTAGCGAGTGTGTTGAAGAGTTTATTGCTGACCAAAAAGTAGAATAAATATACGCCTACCAAAAAAGTTTATCTGTGGCGACAAGTAAACTGTTCTTCAATTGCAAGGATGAGATCCTTAAGTTTTAAAGGTTTGACAAAATAGCAACATGCACCCAAACTCAGAGCTAGTTCTTGATCTGCTTTAAAAGCAAAGGCTGAAACCACAATAATAGGTATTTTTGACAAATGAGGTTTTTGCTGGACTTGTTTTAAGAGTGAATAACCGTCAATATCTGGCAATTTCAAGTCCAATAACATTAAATCTGGCTGGAATTTCTCAATGGTTGAGAAAAAAGCAGAGCCTTCTGACAAACTTTGGACTTCATACCCACAGTAACTTAGATAGTCGCTAAGTAACATCCGATTGAGGTAATGGTCTTCAACTAGTAAAATTCGTCTAACTTTGTGTGACTGCAATGGCTGATTTATATTGAGTAATTTTACTGTCATTGCTATTTATTATCTGATGATCTTAATTAAAAGCTAAAAATTTACCATAAACTAAAACAGTCATGCATTTAAGCAGTGAAACAAATATAAATTTTATTTATGTAGTCTAATTAAATATCTGGAGAAATCGAATTTAGCTGCACTACAATACTAGAATGATAGTATAAAGAAATGTAACTAAATCAAAAATTAATCTTTTTTTTACAAATTTTTTATAATTTAGACTATTAATTTAACATTTATTTCACAATTTTAATTGCCTAAATTTTCTGAGTAAAACTGCTTAAGTAATACTGGGACTAACATTATCGTATTGCCTTTCATAAAAATGTGAGGCTAAGTAATACTATTGTACAAAATCCATATTAAAAATAAATCAAGTGCGTAGAGGCATACAGATGTAAAATCTTGCAACCGATTTATTTTTTGCAAGTGTTGTTAGAAAAAGTATAACCTAGAAGATTAAATTATATTATCGGTGCAAGTAATTATTCATCAAAAAAGGGAGCTAAAAGCTCCCTTACTTATTTTTTGGAATGGAAACCGGAGTTTCAACCAGATACTTTTTTTAACTTACGTTGTGTAACAAAGATACCAGCAACACCTAAAATCCCAAATACTACTGAGGGTTCTGGTACAGAGGATGGAGAAACATACTTAGGTGTTGACCAAGTATAAATTGCACTATAGGATACACCATCATCAGAAGCAGTAATACCGGATGCAGTGGGGTTAAAGCTATAGGCATAGTAAGTTTGACCACCAGTAACTACCTTAGCAATTTCACTAGCCGCAATTTCACCTTGATATCCATTTAATGCAGCTTGCAGAGTCAGTACATCTTTAAATGATGTAAGTTGAGAGATTTGACCTGGTAGCTGATTTTTGAAAGTATTCAGTTGAGAGATTTGACTTGGCAGCTGATTTTTGAGAGTATTCAGTTGAGAGATTTGATTTGTCAGTTGTTGCCTTTTTAATTGATTGGCTGGAGTGTTAGGAATTGCGTTGAGTTGTGTTTGCAGTGTGGTAATTTGTCCTGGAATTGCGTTGAGTTGTGTTTGGAGTGTGGTAATTTGTCCTGAAATTGTATTGAGTTGTGTTTGTAGTTGTGGGATTAAACTTTCAACTTGTGAAAGGGTTGGTGCCGTTGTTTGTTGAGGAAACTGTGATTTAATTGCATTCCATTTTTCATCAACCTTAGTAGAAATAGTTGTAGCAAGTTTAGTCTTTACATCCAAGTGACCAACTAACTTCAGTTCCACACCGCCATTTTGACCGAATTGGAAACCACCAATGTTAGGATCTCCCATTCCCAAGGAAGGAAAATAACTAGTTATTAGTGATTTGCTGTCGGCTGAAAACCCGTTCCAAACTGATTGAAATGGTGTGTAGCTACTCAATAAATCGCCTAGCCATTGCGAACCAAAACTATTCCAGTCATTAGCAGTGACACTACTAACGCTGGCACTATAGTTTCCTTTTGTGGCGGTGAAGCCAACATTAGAACCTGGGGTTTCGCTACTATACCAAAGCTCGACGTTAGAGCTGGGGTTGTTATCTGTCAAAGCCTTGATGGCGGCGTTAGTACCACCTTGTGCATTCCCTTTGATAAAAGTACCATTTGAGCCACCAGTGTAAGTGTTAATTTCTCCTGTATTATTGAAGTCAAAAGATGTAGCGTGTGCTGGGGCAGTGGCAAGAGCGCTCACACCAATAGCCATTGATGCACCAATTACAAGTTTCTGAAAAGTCATTTTCATTGTTTTCAAGTCTCTGTCAGTTTGGAAGTTAAGTTTTAAACTACTGCCGTTTTTAGGCTTGGGCTGTCTTGACCACAGGCTTTTTGGCAATACGGTTGCTTAAAAGCATGGCCTGTATTGTTTGCCGTCTTTGGTATCTGAGCGTACAAACCCAGTTTAAGAAACGGGGAGACCTAATTGGGTAAAGTTACTCCTGATTATCAATAAAAAGATGAAGAATGTTTTGATAGTTTTATACGTTTAATTACATATTTTAAGCATTTAGCATAGTTATAAAAATAACTATATGATATTTTCAAGTTCAGTACAATACGGTAGGGACACACAAATGCGCCCCTACCGTATGTTCCATTGGTAAACTTTGCCACTAAAAATCCTTGGCGTTCAGCTTGAGAAGAAATTTAATGAAGAAACTCAGCCATTCTTTCTACAGCAATTTCTAACAAAGGTGGCTCATGCACCAAGGCAAAACGGACATACCCTTCTCCAGATTTGCCAAAGCCAGCACCTGGAGAAACTGCTACACCAGTTTGTTTGACTAGCTGGGTACAAAATTCTACGGAGTTTTCACTCCAAGGTGAGGGTAACTTTGCCCAGATGTACATTGTGGCTTGGGGGGTGGGAACATTCCAGCCAATGCGGTGTAAAGCACTGATGAAAGCATCACGCCGTCCCTGGAAGGTAGTGACAGCAGATTTTACGCCAGCTTGAGGCCCAGTTAGGGCAGCGATCGCACCATTCAAAATTCCTCGATACTGATTAAAATCAACGGCAGCTTTTACCTGGCGTAGAGCCTTAATTAACTGGGCATTACCTATGGCATAACCAATGCGGAAACCGCCCATATTGTAGGACTTGGAAAGAGTGAAAAATTCAATCGAGACGCTTTTTTCTGGATCGGCTTGCAGAATTGAAGGGACTAAGGATTTTGAATTGGGAGAAGAATCTGCCCACTCCCCAGTTTCCTGAAATACCAAATCTACGTAGGGGAAATCGTGAACCAGCACGAGGTTGTGTTGTTGACAGAAAGCGACAGCTTCTTGGAAGAAAGATAAAGGTGCGATCGCAGCAGTGGGATTGTGAGGATAACTTAATACCATCATCCGCGACTGAGCCAAGACTGGAGCAGGAATATCAGCAAACACTGGTAAAAAACCGTTTTCTGCCAGTAGTGGCATCGGGTAGATTTGACCACTGGCTAGGTAGACTCCCCCCGCATGGGAGGGATAACCTGGATCGAGCAACAGCGCAAAATCTCCTGGATTGAGTATTGCTAGGGGTAAATGGGCTGTGCCTTCCTGAGAACCAATTAGAGGTAGTACCTCAGTTTGAGGATCGACTTTGATACCAAATTTTTGTTCGTACCAGTTGACCGCGGCTTCGCGGAATCCTTGGGTACCGTTAAACAACAGATAGCCGTGGGTACTGCGATCGTGCAGAGATTGGGCGATCGCCTCAATAACGTGTGCCTCGGCTGGTAAATCAGAAGACCCCAACGACAAATCAATTACTTCTCGTCCAGCAGCCAAAGCAACTGCCTTGGCTCTGTCCATATCAGCAAATACATTCGATTTTAGGGGTTGTAAACGTTTTGCAAACTGTATGTTAGTCATTTGTCTTTTGTCATTTGCTCTTCGTCATTTGTCCTTTGTCATTTGTCCTTTGTCAAATGACCAATACTTCTCTACCAGAGGCTGCACCAAGGGGAACGCTACTTCGGCTGCGCTCAGTACAAGTCAGTACAAGTGACCCATGACCAATGACTAATGACCAATGACTAATTACTATTTAAGTGCGTATCTAGGAGAGCCAGTAATTTCTCTTTGCCGATGACTCCCTCTGTGGATATCAAAACTTCTTGGTCTTGAAATAGTCTGAGAGCGGGTACACCTTCCACTTGGTACTGCTTAACAGTAAGTGGGTTGGGGTCGATTTCCATTTTAACGACTTTGAGGCGATCGCTATATTCGCCGGCAGCAAAGTTAATCGCGGGCGACATCAATTGACAAGGCCCACACCAGGAAGCCCAAAAATAAACTAATACAGGCTGCTTGGCTTTTAGCACTTCGGTTTCAAACTCAGCATCGGTTATGGTGATTACAGCCTTACTCATTGCAGTCTCCATCAGGTGGCGATCGAAGTTGGCACACACAATACTTTATCCCAAAGTCGTCAATAGTCCATAGTTAATAATTCATAGTTATTAGGATTGTTGACTATGGGCTATTGACGTAAAATCCCACACCCGTTGGCTGTGGGACTATCTCAAATAAGTTTTCTGCCAATTTTACAGTTGATCCAATTGCTTGCGTAGTGAATCTAACTCAGCATCAACCACCTCATTAGATTTAGGAGCAGTGCTTTCTTGTTGCGGTGGCAGTTGGGCTTGATTTTGTGGAGCGGCGGGTGGTAACATCTGGGCTTTCAAAGCTGCCAATTCATCATCAACATCGCTACTACCTTCCAATCGGGCAAATTGGCTTTCTAAATCAGCACCTGCTAACTCTCCAGCTGACTGTGCCCGAGCTTCTTGCATCAAGACTTTTTCTTCCATCCGCTCGAAGGCAGACATTGCACTGCTGGTATTCATCCCACTGACCATGTTTTGGAGTTGCTCCTGGGCTTTGGCAGTGGTGATTCTCGCTCTGAGCATTTCTTTCTTGGTCTTAGCCTCAGAAATTTTGCTTTCCAGCTGGATTAAGTTGCGCTTGAGGGTTTCAACTTGGGTGCTTTGGGTATCTAAACTAGCTTTGAGGGCTGTGCTGGTGTCAGTATAGGTTTTTTTCCGCTCCAGAGCTTGTCGTGCTAAGTTTTCATCACCTTTTTGTAGCGCTAGTTGGGCATTGCGTTGCCACTTATTGATTTCATTTTGGGCATCATTATACTGTTTCTCACTGCGTTTTTGGGCGGCGATCGCTTGGGCTACTCCCTGACGCAGCTGTACCAAGTCTTCCTGCATTTCCAGGATGGCTTGCTCTAGCATTTTTTCGGGGTCTTCGGCTTTGTTAACCAGGTCGTTGAGGTTAGAACTAACTACTCGCTTAATGCGATCGAATAATCCCATAACTTTGTTTTTCCTTGTGTGATTTACGCTTTTTGTTGGACAGTTAGCTTTTTTACTTTTTATAGCTACCTATTTCAATGTAATCTTTCTAGTTTGAATCAGTACCTCCTAACAACTCTTAATTGTTAAGATATCGCCAAACTGGGATAATTAGTCGAACTTCAAGAATCCTGATTGGGTAACTGCTGTTGGGGTGGCTGCGTAGTCTTCTGGCTCTCCTCAGTTAGGATTTTGTGCTGTGTGTTTTCTGACTGGTTGAAAACCTGTACCTTCATCGCTGCCAATTCGGAATCTACATCATTAGATTCCAAAGAAGTAAATTGTGTTTCCAAGTCGTCGCTACTAAGTTGAGCAATCGCTTCTGATTGAGCTTCTATCTGCAAAACTTTTTCTTCCATACGCTCAAAAGCACTCAGACTGCTAGTGGTAGAAACTCCACCGAGCATTTCCTGGAGGCGATAAGAAGCTTCAGCTGAACGGGCGCGGGCAATATACATATCTTTTTTTGTTTTCGCCTCGGAAATTTTTAACTCTAGCGATCGCATATCCTTTTTTAGCCTAGCGACTATCTCGTTTTGCTGCTCTATCTGCGAAAAGAGGGCTGTAGTGGTTTCTTTATAAGCTTGGCGCTTAGTCAATGCTTCGCGTGCTAGAGGTTCGTTGCCTTGTTGCAGGGCCAATTGAGCGCGGCGGTACCATTCTTCTGTTTGAGACTGGGCAGCCGCAGCCTGTCGTTCAGTGCGTTTCTGGGTAGCGATCGCTTGTGCTACACCTTGGCGCAACTGCACCAGATTTTCCTGCATCTCCAGAACAGCTTGCTCCAAAATCTTTTCTGGATCTTCTGCACCACCGATTAAACCATTGAGATTAGCGCGAATCACCCGCAGGATACGCTTGATTAATTCCATGTCGGCTCTCCATTCACGAAACCCAGTTCTAAGTGCTGAGTGCCTAGTTAAAGTCCTAAGTATAAAAATTTTTGTTGTTGGGTAGTTATGGAGTATTGAATGCCCAGTTAAAGTCCTGAGTATAAGAATCTTTATCGTAGGGGCGTAAACAAGCAAGATTTTGTCCTTACTACTCAGAACTCAGCACTGGCTCAATGCTCCACTACCGCTAACAAAACTCAGCACTGGCTTGATGCCCCACTACCGCTAACAAAACTGTAAGACTGTGATCTCATGGTATCGTAGATTTTTGCAATTCATGGCTGCTGAACTCGTGCCTTGATTCCCCTTGCTTGTAACAGTTTCATCTGTTGTTTTACTTGCTCTTTAGTTTTAAAAGCACCCAGATAAATCAATTCTTTGTTGGGCGATAAATAAGCATCAGGAATTACTTGCCGTGCCGAAGCAAAAGCTGCCCCTTGATTATCGATCACTACATGATAGAACCCATCTGTTCCTGGTTTGATTTCTGCATCTGGCTTTGGTGAGCTTGCGATTGGCTTGGGCAAGGTTGAAGTGGGAGGTAAATTCAGGGGAGGCAAGGATTGTAGCGTCGGCACTGGTGCTAAGGCGATCGGGTTGGTAGGTTGGGCTGTATTGGGGTTAGTAGAAAATGCCCCTTGAGGATTTGCGGGATTTTGGGGAACAACTGGATTAGGCACTACTGCGGGGGTTGGTTGGACTTTAGGTTTTAAGCCAACTACATCATTGGGATCTCTTACCTCAGGAAACTCTTCAGTAGCTAAATTGGGATATTTGGGTATGGATGTGCTTGGTGGCTGGATTTGAGGTTGAACATTACTCCCAACTTCCTCAGCATTTTCTGGTGTGGGAGACGAGTTGCCGTTAAACAAATTGCCTAAATTCCATTGTGGCAAGCTTTTGGGATTAAAGACTACATAACCCAAGGTAAGACTCGCCACCAGCAGCAGCAACATGGAGCCAATACCCAAAGGTGATAGCAGACTGTCGCTAGAATTGCTTGGTTTCTTGGTTTCTGGTTGTTCTTCTGTCAGACTTCGCAGCAGTGCTTCACTAGATTCTAAATAGTCATCTGGGTGCTTGGGGCTATTATCTGTCTGCAAGTGATTTTCGCTTTTAGTATTTTTAACGGCTGCTGGCACAATGCTGCTACTAAAGTTGGGTGGGGGTGGTGGAAGTTGAGTTTGTGTTTTAGCTGAATTGGAGGCGGAGGGCACATTAAGATTATTCAGTTCCTCAGTTTTTGCTGCTGTAACTGGCGCTGGATTTATCTCAGGATTCACAGGTACAGATGCGGGTGGGACATCAACTGGGGCTGTAGTTTCCTGATACACAGGTACAGATGCAGGCGGTACGTTGGTTTTAATTTCCGTTACTGATGACTGAGTTGTGTTCGATGTTGTCGGAATGGCAGTTAAAGGTTGGGGTTGAGCACTCATGTAATTTGCAACACGCGATTGCTTGGATGACACCAAACCAGTTCGCGTGCGTCGGTATCGAGCTAACTCTTGATCTAGCGGCACTTCTAAACTCGCTAGTGCTGCTGCTAGTACTGGTTTCAATCCAGGTGTTTTAGACGATTGATGAGAACCGGAGTCGTTCAGGGGGTTTTGAGTCATTGCCTTTGTGCCTCAAACGTAGATTACGGGAATTAACTTTTAGATATATTTTGTGACAATAGTAGCGGAAATTATTTAAATAGATAGAGGCATTGAAAAGAAGCAGAGGGGCAGGAAGCAGGGGGCAGAGGGGAAAACTCCTCTCCCTTGCTCCCTGCTTCTCTGCCCTTCTCCACTTTCCACTCCCCACTTAGAATAATGTCGTTGAAATCAATTAATGATGTTTTAAGGATTCTGGAAAAGCAGTCGAAATGGCAGGAGCAACCATTTCAACGTCTGCTCAAGTGTTGGGCAGAAATTGTTGGCCCGGTGGTTGCCGCAAATACTCGACCATTATCAATTCAGCGTGATGTTTTGTCGGTAGCAACTTCTAGTGCTGCTTGGGCGCAAAACCTGACTTTTGGTCGCACATCTCTACTTTTAAAGTTGAATAAAAAACTGCCAACGCCTTTGGTTGATATTCGCTTCTCTACTGCTGGCTGGCAGAATCCTTTGGTGGAGAGAAAACAGCAACAAATGGTTTCGCCTCATGAACATCCCAGTTACCTTGGTGATATTAGCCGCCCTGATGCTATACCCACTAAAGATGTGAATGCGGCTTTTGGACATTGGACGAAGATTGTGCGATCGCGATCGCATGGCTTACCCCTTTGTCCCCAGTGCCAATCTCCCACCCCACCCGGTGAACTCCAGCGCTGGGAAGTCTGTTCTGTTTGTGCTGCTAAACAGTTTTCAAAGCAAAATAGTTGAACGATTATCCGTTGAGCAGAGTTTATCCTGAAATAATTTGATGTAATGGCAGCAAATCTTTCTAATTCTTGAGAAAAAGTATAGTTTGCTGCTGAAATATGCCGAATGTGGTATGTAAAAAAGACTATTTATGTGAAAATTTATGCCTTAAGCCATACTTAAGGAGGAATTTAAAAGGCTAAATAAATCAAAAGCTTTAGTCTTAGTCTTGATCCCTAATAAGTTTTAGACCATAGCTATATGTAACTGCTTTAGGAATTATTTAAATATATAACAAGATTATAAAAATATCCTGAAGTTTATTTTTTACTTGGGATCGCTGAAACCTATAGAAAATAATGACTTTTTGGCTTTTCTCCGTCTTTATATATAGAAGCAGAATATAAAGATGAAATTCAGCCAGAAACAACACTAAAGATGAATCCGAATGAAACCCATTAAAGTTTTAGCATCTGCCTGTAGATATTGCCGTCATTACCAGCCAGAGGGTCGCCGTGGTGGAACGTGCCAGCAGTTGGGCGCACCAGTTCAAGCGACTTGGAAAGCTTGCTCTTTGGCGCTTCCACCTTTTGCACCTTCTTGGGAAACCTTAGAAGATGCTTGGGGTTTACCAGATGCAGCTCCAGTTTTAACATCTTGTCAATCTCTAGCCTCAGATTTAGACAATGCTGCTCTTGTCTCTCTGGAGGAAATAACGGCCTCTATATCTGAACAGGTAAAAACTAAAGCAGTGGTCATTTAGTCATCCATTATTACTGGACTGAGTTTGCAGTCTGCTTAAAATAAGATTTGTTTTTAAGATTTTTAGTGCTGTAAAAGTTGATATATACAAAAATCGCACCCTTTAGTAAGGTGCGATTTTTGCAATTCTAAGGTAGCCAAGGAAAAGAGCGAAAATCTGGTGGACGCTTTTCGAGAAAGGCTTGTTTTCCCTCAGCTCCTTCTTCTGTCATGTAATAAAGTAGGGTGGCGTTGCCAGCAAGTTCTTGTAAACCAGCTTGTCCGTCACAATCAGCGTTAAAGGCGGCTTTGAGACATCGAATTGCGATCGGACTTTTTTCTAAAATCTCCTGCGCCCATTGAATACCTTCAGCTTCTAGTTGTTCAACTGGAACGACACAATTAATTAAACCCATTTCTAGCGCTTGCTGTGCATCATATTGGCGACAGAGAAACCAAATTTCTCTAGCCTTTTTTTGCCCCACGATGCGGGCAAGATAGCTGGCTCCAAAACCACCGTCGAAACTGCCGACTTTCGGACCAGTCTGTCCGAAAATGGCGTTATCGGCAGCGATGGTAAGGTCGCAGATTAAGTGTAGGACGTGTCCACCACCGATCGCATATCCAGCTACTAAAGCAATCACCACTTTTGGCATGGAACGAATCAGGCGTTGTAAGTCCAGCACATTCAAGCGAGGGATGCCAGTATCATCCACATAACCCGCATGTCCCCTCACACTTTGATCGCCACCAGAACAGAAGGCATATTTGCCATCAGTGTGTGGACCATAACCAGTAAATAGAACAACACCAATAGTAGTATCTTCACGAGCATTACAGAAAGCGTCGTACAGTTCAAAGACGGTTTCAGGACGGAAAGCATTGCGTTTATGGGGGCGGTTGATGGTGATTTTCGCAATGCCATCAGTTTTTTGATACAGAATATCTTCGTAGGTTTTGGCAGTTTGCCAGTTAATTTGCATTGGTATGGAGTGCGGTGTTGTGCTTGAGAATTTTATCGCGGACGTAGGGACATGCGATACCTGCGGGGGGCTACGCCTACGCTAAAATTGCTGTCTCAAGCCTTTACAATCTGGTAATTGTCTGGGTGTTGAGGAATAGAAATGCGACGTGACACCATCTTCTACAAATTATTTAAGCAATTTCCCGGTTTGCTGTTTGAATTAGTAGATGAACCACCTCCAGAAGCGGAAAACTACCAGTTTGAATCGGTTGAGGTGAAAGAAACGGCGTTTCGGATTGATGGAGTGTTTTTACCTCCCGATAATGCAGTTTCCAAAACCGTCTTTTTTGCAGAAGTGCAGTTTCAGAAGGACGAAGACTTATATCACCGCTTCTTTAGCGAATTATTTTTGTTTCTCTACCGCAACTCTATCCGTTACGCTGACTGGTTTGGGGTAATAATTTTTGCTTCTCGCAGCCTTGAACCTTCCAATTCAAAGATTCACCGCGCTTTGTTAGAAAGTGGTCAAGTCAGGCGGGTTTATCTGGATGAGTTGGGGGATTTGCGAGAACAACCTTTGGGATTAGGTTTGATGTTGCTGACAAATGTTACTTCGGAAACGGAAGCAGTTGAAGGTGCGCGGTTTTTGTTGGAGCAAGCACGGCAACAATCGGAGCAAGCGATAATTGATTTAGTGACGACGATTATCGTCTACAAGTTTTCTACCTTAAGTCGAGAGGAGATTCAAGCGATGTTAGGACTGAATTTGGAAGAACCACGGGCTATTCTGGAAGCGAAGGAAGAAGGCCGAGAGGAAGGCGAAAGAACGATCGTTTTACGACTATTAAATCGGCGTGTGGGTAATATTCCTGATGCGCTTTTATCACAGATTCAAGGGTTATCGGTGGAACAGTTGGAAGCTTTAGGTGATGCTTTGTTGGATTTTTCTACTCTTGCTGATTTGGAAGGGTGGTTACAAGGTCAACCAACAGGGTAAATTTCACTCAGAGAAGCAGAGGAAAAGGCGATCGCACCCGGTAAAATTCTCATAGCTACAAATCTGAGGCTGGAAGACACGCGGGTATATCAGGAAGCGGTGGGAGAAAGAGTGCGATCGCTCATTTTACTTCTATCTCAGAAGCTCGAACATCTAATTCTTCTAAACACTTAGTTTTGTTGCCATAACTTCATTATCCTTTTTTTCAGTTCAACGATAAAATTGATGAACTCATCAAAAGATAGCCAAAAATCTTATCCTAATATCGACGATAATACTTACTCTAGAATATTAGAACTGTCTAAGCTAGGAGATGCTTATACAGAGCAAGAAGAATTTGTAAAAGCGATTGAAAGCTATCATCAAGCTTTTGATTTGATCCCCGAACCATTTGAAGTCTATATAGCATCAACTTAGTTGTTGACTGCTATTGGCGAATCATATTTATTAATGGATGACTATGAAAATGCACGTCATGCACTTCAAGAAGCTATGTATTGTCCAGATGCAATTGGAAATCCCTATATTCATCTAAAACTAGGGCAAGCTCAATTTGAACTAGAAAATTTTGACCGTGCTCAAGAGGAGCTAGCTAGGGCTTATATTATAGAAGGCAAGACTATTTTTGAAAATGAAGACTTAAAATACTATGAATATTTGAAAACATTTCTTCGAGAAGTTGAGTAGTGCGATTGCATCTAGAGCATTTCACTGAATATCCACTCCAAACTTCCGTAAATTCTCCTGTCGCCACTTGGCATCTACTTTACGATTTGTCTGCAACTCTAAAACCTGAATTCCTGTAGTTGGAAGCGGGTTTAATTTTTGTTGTAACTGCTGCCAAGAAGTAATCAATTCATGTTGCACATTATAAGTAGCGCACAACTGAGAAAAATCAATATCCTGGGGAGTACCGAAAAACTCTTCAAATGGCGGGTCAAATTTGGCAATGGGTAACATTTCAAAAATACCACCGCCATTGTTATTGATTAACACAATCGTCAAATGTCCTACAAATTTATTGCGGATTAAAAAACCATTGGTGTCATGTAACAGAGCTAAATCTCCCGTTAACATCACACTACTTTGCTGGCGATGAGCAATTCCTAAAGCTGTGGATAATGTACCATCGATGCCATTTGCACCCCGGTTAAAGTGCGATCGCACTCCTAAATTATTTGGTTTCCAGAAATATTCCACATCCCGCACAGGCATACTATTGGCAATAAACAGAGGCGTTTCTGGCGGTAAAATCTGAGAAATTAACCAAGCTGCTTTACTCTCAATGATTTCATCTATTTTCCCCATCGTCTGGTCAACCATTAACCTAACCTTCGCTTCTGCATTACACCATTCCTGCATATAATCTGAGGAGAAAGATAAATTTCCTTCCTCTACTTTTATTTCTTCTACAGATATCCGTAAATGCGTCGTTCTCCCATGCAAAGGGTCGAGGTTTTGGTCACTCTTATCAATTATCCAGCGTCGAGGTTGGGTTGCAGCTATCCAGGTACGCAATTCTTTACTTGTAGGCATTTCTCCCACCTGAATCACCATTTCGGGTGCTAGCTGCTTTGCTAGCTGCTGATTTCGCAAAATCAGGTCATAAGTGGCAATTAAATAAGGGTTGAGTTCGGCATAATTTCTGACTGGGGAGAGTCCCTCAGCTAGCACGGGCCATTTGAGAGTTTGGGAAAGTTGCGCGATCGCTCTACAATATTCCTCTGGTTGCGATGGTTGGGCAACACCTGCGATGATGATACCGCGATCGCATTCTTTCCATTCTTTGGGAATGGGGAATGAGGCATCCCTTCGGCTTCGCTCAGGGCAAGTGGGCATGGGGCATGGGTTTGCTATTCCTGCGAAAAAGTCTTCTGCTTCCAACTGCGATCGCAAATAGCTCAAATCATTTCCATCAGGCAGAGGCGCTAAAGGATCGCGAAAGGGAATATTCAAATGTACTGGCCCCTTTGTAGGAGTTTGCGCCCTCTCCCAGCTATGAATTACCGTTTGTCGCAGGTAAGCTAGCATTCCCAGATCGGCACAGGGTAAGGCTAACTCGGTTTGCCAATTTGGGTAGTTTCCATATAATCTCAATTGATCTACAGTTTGCCCAGAGTGACAATCTCGCAATTCTGGGGGTCTATCGGTGGTTAATATCAATAGTGGTACGCGACTATATGATGCCTCTATTACTGCTGAATAAAAATTTGCTCCTGCTGTACCAGAGGTGCAAACTAGTACCACAGGATGTCCGGTTGTTTTAGCTTGTCCCAAAGCAAAAAAGGCGGCGGAACGTTCATCAAGAATGGAAATCGCTTCAATCTCAGGTGCTTGTTGAGCAAAGGCGATCGCTAACGGTGTAGAGCGCGATCCGGGGCAAATGATGGCACAAGTCAATCCCAAGCGCTTTAGGGTCTCTGTTAAAATATAAGCCCAAAGTTGATTAACATTCCTATAAGCGATCGGTATTAAATCAAACATAGCTATAAAACAATCTTAAATTTTAGATTTTGTCTAGGGAAATTCAATTTAAAATCCATCAATGCGGTGATGGAAACCAACACCGCAGCGCGAGTTTGGAGGAAATAAAATCTCCAAGCAAACTTGCTCCACTTTCTACAAAATGCACAATTTGCTCTCAAACATTTATGGACTGCATTCATTTAACGGGAATTCGCGGCTATGGCTACACTGGGTATCTAGCAGAAGAACAGGTGCTAGGGCAATGGTTTGAGGTGGATGTGAGGTTATGGTTGGATATCTCCACAGCGGCCAAGACTGACGCGATCGAAGACACTTTAGATTATCGCAGCGTCATTAGCTTGATACAACATCTGATAAAAACGTCTAAATTTGCTTTGGTGGAGAAATTGGTAGCAACGATCGCAGATTCTATCCTCCAAGAGTGCGATCGTGTAACAAAAGTCCAAGTCACTCTCAGCAAACCTGCTGCACCTATTCCAGACTTTGGTGGCAAAATTAGCATTGAACTGACTAAAAGTAAGCCCAACCTTTAATTCACAAAATGCGTTTTTTTTCAATATCTATCAGCTAGCAAAAAACAGGGGGTTTACGTGGGGCTTGGAAGTGTCTCACAATGAGAATCTTTCCTGCCATTGCCCCCAGCACCTGCTGATATCAATTTACATTGAAGCTGCATAGAAAAGAGCTTCAAGAATAAAGTCATAAG